>JANQFT010000246.1 GCA_028277685.1 Phycisphaeraceae bacterium | reverse complement strand
CTGAACAGAGCACAGAAAAAACAAACCAGCAACGATGAAGCGACGAGACATGAGCATGAAAAAACCTCCCGCACCACCCGAACCGCGTGGATGCGCTCTCCCGTCAATGTGTGCACCAAGCAAGCTCTGACGAAACACGGTATCTATGGACGACGGTATCTGTTGGCTGTGCATGTCAAAGGTACAACACACACGAAGTGAATCAACGCCACAGAATCAGTCAAGACTATGACAAAACCGTATACCACTTTGCTCGCTGACCACCTGCCACGTGAATCAGCAAAACAAGACACGGGCCTGCTCCTCACCTGAGCAGGCCCGCATGGAGGAAGCACGATGTCACTCTTATGCGCGGCGACGACGGATGACCATCACACCACCAATCCCAAGCAGAGCAAGACTGGCCGGTTCGGGAATCACTTCCAGTCGCACGTTGTCCAGCAGCACATCAGCATTCTGCGTGAAGTCTGACTCATCCAGAAAAGTCAACGTCGTGCTGATGCTGGATGCCGTGAACGAGAGCGTCTGATCGGTATGCGACCAACTGCTGACGATCGGATCATCGGTAACCACAATGGTTGTACTGACCGGCGATGCACCCGCAGCATCCACGCTTGCGGTCAGTACGAGATTACCCCCACCGCTATTGTCATTGGTGGTGTCCACTGAGCCAACATCGAAGGTCACCACGTATTGCGTACCGATGACGGTATCAAAGGTCTGGCTGATCGAAGCACCAGGCGTGGTCTGACCGTTGTTGAAAGCAATCTCGCGCACGCCATCCGTCGGCGAAAGAAATCCGAAGAAGTCATCTTCGTAACGCATCCGCTCACCAGCACCAATATTCAACACCCAACCGGTGATGGCCCCGATTGGCGTACTGCTGTCCATGTTCGTATCGACTGCAATGCTCGCCGATTCAAAACTGCCATTCGTAAAAACGGCTGCATGCCCGGCTGACATGCTTACCGCCACCAAAACCACAGCGATCAGGCTAATACGATGATTCATGGGTTGATCCTCCAAAGTAAAATGATTCTTTTCTATTCACCCAAGGCCATTTCCCCGAATACTCAAAAAATACGCTATAAATGGACAAAAACAATAACATAGACACAACAAACACTATGACGATCACAACATTACCAACACATCTGATCGGCAAATCAACATGGCTGAGCGCTCTTGCTGGTGGACGCAAAGCCAGCGCGACAGTGCTGCGGGCTGCATACTGGCGGATCGATGAGCATTGGCGAACAACGCACACCACGAAGCGCGATGGCAACACCGTGGTCATCGATGCGGCACGCGTTCACTACGTACATCGTGGATCGATTGAGTTCCGCTTACGCAACAAGCCGAACCAGCCATGGGTGCGTGCGAGCGATGGAGATGTGATCTTCATTGGCGCGGGCATCCCACATGAAGGCCGCATCTGCCCTGGATGCGAATGGGCGACCGTGAACCACGCGCGCATCCAGTTGAAATACAAAGATAAGCTATGTCGTTTCAATGAACATGTCCTGGTGGTACGCAATGCACAATCACTAGGACATCTGGTTGAACGCATGACACCTGCTTTGCATCGCCCCACACCACATGCCGCTGCACTCGAGCGCGGCTTGGTGTTGGCGTTCTTTGCTGACCTGTTCGATCGTATCGAACAGCATGCCATTGACGACTCGCCACGTTTCACAGATGCGCAGATCCAAACCCTTGATCGATTGATGGGTGAATCACTGCTCACCCAATGGATCACACCAAGCGATCTGGCGCACGCTCTTTCACTTTCGCCCAATTACTTCGGCAAACTGTTTCGCTCGACATTCAACACCACGCCACAGGAGTGGCTGAAACGGCGGCGCATGCATTACGCCGGCAATGCGCTGCGCGACTCGGCGCAGACCATTGGACAGATCGCGTACAGCCTGAGATACAACAACCTGTCCTACTTCGGCAAGCATTTCAGGCAAGTGATGGGGTGCTCGCCACGTGAGTACCGTCGTCGCGGAAACCAGGCATTTTCTCAGTAAAAGACAACCGCCGACTTGCTCTCTACGTCGAGCAAATCGGCGATGGAAAAACAAGAAAAACATTAACTGAATCAACGGCGGCGACGCGCCACCAGCAAGCTGCCAATGCCCAACAGCGCAAAACTGGCAGGTTCGGGAACAACTGTGATACCAATGCCGTTGACCGGGCCGAACTTGTTGCCCCCCGAATCATCGACAAACGTGCTGCTGATCGCCACCGTATCACCAGCGGTGATGCTGGTGACGGAGAAGAAGTACCAGTCGGGTCGTGTGGCCGTGAAGGCTTCGGGGCCGCCGGTGCTGACAGTGACAGTGTTGCCGCCGACCAGTTTGATGTCCTGTGGGATATCGCGCACGTTCACACCTGAGCCGAGCGTGCCGTCGTTGCTGTTGATTTCATGCGCACCAACGAGCACAGCGAGCGTCACCTGGTCCTGTGTGGTGTTGAACGTGACGGTAAGGTTATCACCAAACGTGCCGCTGCTCAGGCCAAACGTGAAGTTCACACCGGGAATACCGACAATCTCCAGGTTGGCTGGCGTGGTGCCGGCGACGGTGGTGATGGCATCGCCACCGTTGGCATCGTAGTTCACGTTGTAGTCAGCCGCATTGTCACCGCCGGTCGTGAACGATTCTGAATCGACAACACCAAACGCGTAGAAGTCATCGCCGTAGCCGGCGGTGTCCCACGCGGTGGTGCCGGTCAGGTCGGTACCCGCCACAGCAATGGTGGCGGCCGACGCAAGCTGCACCCCACCTACTAACGCAACCGCGACCACGAACGTTACGAAACTCCTCATCGGTGACCTCCTTGGCTTTCGTTTTTGCATGCTAGCATTCTGTTCCCATTGCCTTGTTGATGAAGTCTGACCAACCTGAAGAACGAAGGTTTTCGGACTTTTTCGCAAGGCATCCAAACTGTACGCTATAGAAAGTGAATCACAAGACAACAGAAACAGTGAAGAATATGACGAAACACGGGATACGATACGCTCGCCTGAGTCAACGGACATGGCTGAAGCAACTGCGCAACGGTGCGGCGGAAGTAGGCTGGGGGCGGGTGAGCCTGGGTTACACCCGCGTGGGACCAGCGTGGCGCACTTATCGCCCCACCTGGACGGATGGCCAGGTCTTCCAGTTGGATGCCGCACGCGTGCACTATGTTCATGATGGCGCGATTGAATTCCGCACCAACCTGAACAATAGTCAATGGGTACGGGCTGGTAGTGGTGACGTGATCTTCTTGAGCGCCAATGTGCCGCACGAGCACCGGCTCGCGCCGAACTGCCGCTATGCCACTGTGACCTATGCGCGCATGCAGATGAAACAACGCGGCAAACCGTGCCGCATCAAAGACCATTTGATTCTCGTCCACGATGCACAAAGTTCATGCGATTACCTGGAGAAGCTATCGCACAATCGGCGTAACCCATCGGAATTCAGTAGCGAACTGGAACGGGGCTTACTCATTGCATTCTTCGCCGACCTGTTTGCTCGCGCGAACAAGCAGGCTGCGCCTGCACCTCACACATTGCGCGAAGGCCAACGAGATCGCATCGAGCGATACGTCACCGATAACCTTGAAACACAATGGATCACCCCGCCTGAACTGGCCAAACTGGTAACGCTGAGCGATGACTACTTCCGCCGCCTGTTCAAAGCGACATATGAACTGACACCGCAAGAGTGGCTGAAACGTCGCCGCATCGAACACGCGGCATACCTGCTGCGCATCAGCCCAATGAGCATCAGCGAAATCGGCTATGCACTGGGCTACAACGACCTGTCGTTCTTTGGTCGCCAGTTTCGCGAAGTGGTTGGTTGCAGTGCGCGGGAATATCGACGCCGTGAACGGTGAGTATCACTCCGGCCAACCTTCGGGGCGGAACAGGTCACTCTCGCGCCAGACATCATCGGTCAGCCTGAACTCTGCATGGCCATCGGTGAAGACGAACGCTCCACCCGTGCGATCGTTGTGCCGCTTGGGATATTCATCGCGGTACCACGAACCACGACCGCCCTGAAAGCTCGGACCAATGTTGTAGTTGTGCACGTTGCCGTTGGGCCATTCGTCAACGAGGCGTCCGCCCTGGCTGTCGCCAAACAGGATCTTGGGACCTTCGCGGCCAATGTCCACGAACTTCGGCTTGTTGTTCGCCCAGATTGTCCCGCGGTCCTCATTGAAACCCGACTGACCATTCTTTCCAATGGAAGCGATCAGCGAAATGCGATCGGGATGGCAGATGTTGGCGATGAAGTTACCGTCTTCGTGCCAATCGTAGTTCGTACTGGTCGCATAGCGCCACCATCCGCCATCGGTGCGGTAAACAGCACTGGGACATTCGAGAACTTCCCATTGGTATTGAATCTGGTGCAGCATCTTGCCCACCCACTGACCGTAGCCGAACGTCCCGCGGTTGCCGGATGCGCTGCTGCCGCCGGCGTAACGCCCCCAGGGCATCAGGTGATCTTTATTTTCAGCCGCGTAACTGCTCTCGGCGATGAACATCTGCCGCAGGTTGGTTGAGCAGATCACCGTTCGGGCCTTGTCCTTTGCCTTGGTCATGGCGGGCAATAGGGTGCTCAACAATAGCGCCACAATCGCCACAACCACCAACAGCTCAACCAGGGTGAATGCATTGGATGACTTGAGATGCCTGATGTGCATAGGTGATCCCCAGCCTATGCGAGTATCGGCCCAATAATGCGGCCACTTTGCCCTCTTGCAGAAATCACCAGCCCCATTGATAAAGACAGGTACCGATAAGATGTGCGTCACTGGCCGATTTTGGTCAGGTTGGCATCGAACCATGTGGTGACATTCGTATCCTTAAGACCTTCATCACCCAACGGCTTGACATGGCCATCAAAGGCCAACGAATTAGTCAGATCGAAATGGCGTTGATGTGCCAGCGTCCATCGGGTTGCCCCCTTCGGCCACAAACGAGACTTCTGAGAATGTGACGCGGTACCAGATGAATTGGTGCTACTGGAATCCATCATAGGATAGAACTCGGCGGGCCTTTGTATTCGCCTTAGTTTGACATAAGCCCACTGCCCAAAGCCAGCCCGGGCTGACTTCTCAGAAGCGATCACGCCACTGGGCCAAAAATCCCAACGAAAGCCATACGTCTGGTAGTTCCTGCTGTATTGCCTGGGGGCGTGCGATGGGCAAACCAGCACATCGCGTGCATTGCCGGACAGATAGCCGCTCTTCAGAAAGAAGTCTGCCCAAAACAGCTTCGGCGGGTTTGCGGTCATATCCTTATAACCAAAGTGCATGCGACTGTCGGTTGCATAGCGCGTCATCATCACGCCATTCTGACGAAGTTGCCCTGAACACACCGCTGCCTGTGCCGCCTGCTTTGCTCGACTGAACGCCGGCAGCAACAACGAGATCAACAAGGCGATGATCGCCACCACCACAAGCATTTCCACAAGAGTGAACGCTCCGCGTGACTCATCCTGCGTGGTCGACATGGCTGCACCTTGAATTGAGCCGATGTGTTTCAACCGACAAGCACGTCAACTTCAGCCACCCCGATTGACTCAAGGCAAACGTCCGCCTGCCCGGTAAGGCATACGGACGTGGAGGAGCATTGGAATCGATGTGTCACTCAGGCCGTGAACCACGCCGGAGGATCATCATGCCTCCAAGGCCAAGTAATGCGAGCGATGCCGGTTCCGGAATCGGATTGAACACCACAACCGTGGACGCCCAGTTCTGCCCGGCAGAACTGGTCCATGTCGCCGTTTGCGTGCCCGGTGCCGGCATGTCAATCGTTCCCAGACCACCGGATACCCCCGTGCCCGTTGTTCCAGAGTCGGTGACCTGCGCAATCATCGGGGAAGATGCGCTGTAATTGCTGTTCAGCGAATTCAGCACCATGGAGGCGATGAGTTGATCTGCCTGCGTGGTGGTCACCGTTGCTGAGTGAGTGTCCCCCCCGCCATTACCCTTACCAATGATGGTCGGTGCGGATTGTTCAACATCCGTCAACACCATGGCCGTGATGACGGGAAAGGTGTTGACGTTGGACACGGTAAAATCAACACTCAGATTGAAAGTACCGGCAGTGACATTGGGAAGAATATAGAACGCCGTCGACGCTTTGATGCCCGAACGTGTACTTCGGTTGCTGACCGTGCCTGGCACGCGCGTCAGTGTCTGCGTGCCCCAGGCCACAATCGGCGATTCTGTTTCCAATGACTTGCGACTGCCTAAACCCACGACAAGCATCTGAATGCTGCCAGCGGTCACGGTGTAGTTGCTCAGTGTCAGGTCTTCGATACCAGAGTTGCCCTGCACGGCACTGGCCACATCCTTGATGCCGATCACCCCCGCATTGACTGAGACGGCAGTGCCAAGAAGCACGCATACCATTGCTGCCCACATACATGGTTTGTTCATCATGTTTTTCCTCACAATCTTTAGCTCCTGATCACCTGGCCATCCGCACAAAAACGGCAGGCCGGGCATGATGAAATGATGCCCACGATTCATTGTTCAAAGTACATCCGGGATATTGACTTGCAAGATCATACCGCGAATTCATATAATCGATTTGCGGATTACTCTTGATCGGCCCGGAAGCGAATATGGCACGTAAGTCTTTCCCCCAAATACGCTTAGTTGTTCACGGGCAAACTGCCTCGGGCAGACGAATCATGCGCGGAGCATGGCAATACATCGACACACATCAACCACACTGGCACGTGTTCATCGAAACCAACCCGAGTGGAAAGCGCGGTGTTGACTGGCAACGAGATGATGGGATGATCTTCGCCGCGCCTGACCGTTCGTTGCTTTATGAGTTAGCGCAACCGGGTCGAGCGATCGTGACCTGCCTGCCCCACTTCGAGCAGGATGACATGCCCGTGATCTGTGGTGACGACTATGCCACGGGTCGCATGGCGGCTGAGTATTTGATCGAACGTGGTTTCATTGACTACGCCTACGAGTCACAGGGCGATAACTCGATCGCCGCACGCCGACGTTACGAAGGTTACCGCGATGCCCTGGGCAAGCGCGGTTTCACACCTGCCTGTCGCCGCCTGCGATGGGAAAACGATCCGAAAGTCGGACCGGAATTCACCTGCCAGACGATGGAATTCATCAAAGAGTTACCCAAGCCTGTCGCTATTTTCTACGCACACGATACGCTGGCACGTAATGCCTCATCGCATATCGCGAGAATCGGCTTTGCAGTTCCGGAGCAAATCGCCATCCTTTCAGTCGATAACGACGAATACATCTGCCACATGGGCAAACCGCCGTTATCGAGTATCGATATTGACTATGAGCGCATCGGCTTTGATGCCGCGGGATGCCTGGATCGTATTCTGGCCGGGCGTCGTCCACCGGCATATCCGCAATACCACGAACCACTCGGGATCATCACGCGACGATCGACGGAACTCATTCCATTAACCGATCCGGTCCTGCGCGAAGCCGTGCGTTTCATGCGCGAACATGCGTGTGATCCATGTTCGGTGGAGCAGGTACTGAATCACGTAGAGGTCAGCCGGCGTTGGCTCGAGCGGCGTTTCGTCAACCAGTTCGGCCGCACACCGCACCAGGAATTGACACGTCTGCGGATGGAACGCGGTAAGTTCCTGTTACGTACCACGGACATGCCGTTATCCATGCTGTGCCACCGTTGCGGATACAGCCTGGCGCAAAACTTCAGCCGCGTGTTCGTTGAAGTTGTTGGCTGCACACCAGGACAGTTTCGGCGCGAACATGCGAAACACTTAGATCATTGAGTGGTTCAGTTTGGATTTACAAGCCGAGACGGTGAAGGAGCGGTCGTCGGACCGCAGAAAACACCGCCATCTTCGTGCGGTTGAGCCGACCGCTACCTCACGGGCGCGGCGCGTTGAGGCCAGTCGGTGCAAACTGACCCACGACCGATCATTGAGGCATGCCCACAGAATCGACCAGGCACTCTGGTGAATGTCCTGCCGAGGAGGAACCGATTGTGAAATACAATCGTGATGGTGTACGTGTGTTAATCAACTCCGCGACGACGCAGCATCATCAGACCACCAAGGCCCAACAGCGCCATCGAGGCAGGCTCGGGTACCACCGTCACGCCGTTGAGTCGCACGTCATCAAAACCCACACCACGGAAGGTGAGGTTAAAATTCGACCAGACCACAAGGCGAAACGTCACGCTGGACAACGCATCGTAAGTCGTGGCGGACAGATCGACGGTGATATCAGATGCCACGACAGCAGCGCGATTGCCACTGTTTGAGTCGATGGGCGTGGCGTAGCTATCGACATCGGAATAAAGCGCCCAGGCGGCATGGTTGCCCGTAGCCATGTTGACACTACGGAAGTCGAACATGAAACTTTCA
>JANQFT010000476.1 GCA_028277685.1 Phycisphaeraceae bacterium | reverse complement strand
CTCGACCAATGGCGGGACCAACTCAAACGGTACACCAACGTCGACATGCGCGGCATTCGCAGTCTCCGTGCTGACGCTGAGGTCATCATCGGCGGCATGCTCACGCGCGTGCGCCCCACCTTCGTGAAGAACGGTCGCTCCGCCGGCCAGCGCATGGCCATGATCACCATCGAAGATCACACCGGCCCCATCGATGGCGTCGTCTTCTCCGACACCTACGCCAAGTTCGCCCACCTGCTCGAATCCGACAAGATCGTCTTCATGCACGGCCGGGTCGACCGCCGCCGCGAAGAACCCAGCATCGTCATCGAAGACATCATCCCCGCTGAGGAAGCCGCCGGTACACTTACGCGCATCGTGAAAATTCGCATCGCCACCGTCGACCGTGAAGGCCGCCCCCGCAAGATCAACGGCGAACTCTCACAGCTCCGCAACATGTTCCGCCAGATGCCCGGCTCCGCCCAGGTCTACCTCGAAGTCCACCACGACGAGCGCATCGTCCTCATGAGCACCGCCTTCCGCATCCAACCCACCGCCACCTTACCCGGCCAAATCGATGGCCTCCTCCGCGACGAAAACTGCTGCACCCTCCTCGGCCCCGACAACATCGCCGACACCGAACCCAGCGCGATCCTGAAAGATGATTCCGAATCCGTCGTCAACCGGTTACGGGTCGACCAGTCGGATGCGTTCTGCGAGTCGGTGGACAGGTATTAATAACGCGGAGCGCCCCCTCGTAGGTCCGGGCCTGCCCGGACATCTGCGTCAAACCAAGATCAACACCAACTGTCCGGGCAGGCCCGGACCTACGGGTCTGTGGCCGCCGTTTACCAAACGGCGGCTAAACCCACAACCACCACCCAACCCGCAAGCAAGTATCGGTAAGGTGGGTCGAGCGCAGCGGACCCACCAAGCTCTCATTCGAGCGCGAGCCTGGTGGGTCCACTTCGTTTGACCCACCCTACGCGCTACGCGCTGGTTCAACCCTCACACGCCTAGGTTTGCAATCAGGCGAGATGTGCTTGCAGAGGGTAGTAGTTGCTTTGCATATTGTTTTTGGTGGCTTGATGGATTGACCTAGTTTTGACATCAATTTCTCCATTGATTTCGTAGGTCCGGGCCTGCCCGGACACCTGCGCCTAACCTTGGTCAACACGAACTGTCCGGGCAGGCCCGGACCTACGGTTAGTCCAATCCTTTGTAGGACAATCCTGTTGCTCGCGCGGCGTCATTCTGTGTCGTGCTGCAGCACCAATCCATTGAGTAAATACCTCGTTTGACGTATTCGTGAAAACTGGAGAGCGCCCAATCTTTTGGATACGAAGCATGCCCATGTTTGACGGGATTGTAATGCGTGTACTCCACGTGGGCGATGAAATCATCTTCATCGCGGATGGTGTGTTCGATGAACTTCGGTTGCCACACGCCGCGACGATCGTCGCGGCGCTTGCCAACAGACACAGGTTCTTCTCGGCCACCCGAAGCAAGCCACCGTCGGGTGAACTGGCTTTTGATCTTTGACCATCGAGGGGAGAAGTCAGCATCAGCCGAAGGCAATGTCCAGATCATGTGCAGGTGGTCGGGCAGGATGACCCACGCGTCGATGGTAAAAGGGGATTCCGCTTTCACTTCACGCACCACCTGTTGCAGCAGGTTCACGGCGGCACCATCATCGAACAGGCGATGCCGTTGCGCGGTGACTAAGGTGAAGAAGAATGTGCCACCCGGTTGGAAGTTGCGACGGTAATCCATCAACAGCCATTTTACCATAGCATGTGAATAGGTGTCCCGTAGGTCCGGGCCTGCCCGGACAATTCGTGTGGGCCATGGTACTGACGCAAACGTCCGGGCAGGCCCGGACCTACATGTCTTAGGAATTGCGTTTTAACAAGCACCGCACACAGCACCGCGGACGGGTGCTGTGTGGCACCCAACCATAAATCCTAATCCCGTACTTCCAGCACATCGGCCCAACGCGCGCGGTCGGTTGTGCGGAGGCGCTCAAGATACGCTTCGCGGTTGCGGGTCATGGTGGGGCCTTCGTGGAGGACGGTGTCGATGGGGTCGCCGGCTGGTTGGTTGGCCAGCATTGTGGTAGTCCATTCATTCAGCAACTCTGCGGCACGAGTGGTCAGGTCTGGTTCGGCGTTGGCCAGGTTGGTGGTCTGGTGGGGGTCGGTGGCGATGTCAAAAACCATCCATTCCGGCAGGTTCTCCATGCAGGGGTGGTGGGTGTGGATGGCGATCAACTCACGCCCTGCATCGCGGAAGCGCACCGAACGTTGGGGCACTTGCGCGAGTTGCGACATCACAAGATACGCACGGCCTGCCTCCTCAGCCTTGCCAGTCAGCGTTGACGCGAAGCTTGTGCCATCCCAATGGTCGGGAACCTGGCCGCCCATCAATTCGATGACGGTTGCTGCCATGTCGAGCGCGTAGTGCAGATCATCGCGCGATTGACCGGCTACTTCGTCTGTGACGCCCGGCCAACGAATGATCATGGGTACATTCGTGGTGCAGTGATCGGCAAGATGATGCCCGGCGTAGCCGTTCAGTTCACCCAGCGTTTCACCATGGTCGGAACTGATGATGATGGCGGTTTCATCCCAGATGCCGAGTTCGATCAGTTGGTCGCGCAGGCGCGCGATGGCGGTATCGATGTAAAGGATGGCGGTGTCGTAGCCATCGTGCATGCGACGTACTGCTTGCATCGAATCGAACTGCTGTGGTTGGCGGGGATACTTCACCGGATCGGTATACAGCACGGTCATCGGGTCCTGGGCAGACCGCAGGCCCGGTTGCGACCAGTGTTCAGCGCGCATGGTTTCGGTTTGCCAGTCATCGTACGGCTCATCGGCAAAGGGATGGCCGAATGCGATCGGCGTGCGGTAAGGCGCGTGGACATCCCACAGATTCAGGTGCATGAACCAGTTGTCATTTGTGCCGTGGTGGGTGAGCCAATCCTGCACGGTGGGCAGCATGTCGTCGACGATCTCGTGGCCGCGCTTACCAAACTGATGCACCTCGTCGAAACCTGCGTAGTAGTGGAACGCGGAATGGCGATCCGCGAAGGAAGACATTGCGACGGTGTGCATGCCGAGTTTGTGGAGCAGCGCGGGCCAACTGGTGTTGCCCAATCGACTGACGAACCCGCGCGACGGACCTTCGTTGAATCGCTCTGCTCGCTGACCACCGTGTGCCACCGCACCGTTGTGAATGCCGAAGCAACCCGAGAACAGGGCCGAGCGACTCGGCAGGCACGGTGCGTCGGAGGTGTAGCAGTTGGTCAGCCGCACACCGTCGGCCGCGATGGCGTCGATCGCCGGACTGGTGTTGCGAAGGTAGTCGTAGCAACCGAGGTGGTCCGGTCGCAGGGCGTCGATGTCGATGTAAAGGATTCGCATGATCATGACCATAGGGTGCAGCGAATCGTTGCACAAATGGTTTAAGTGAGTGACGATTTGCCTGTTTTCCTCTCCTCTGGGCCGGGTGCACCCGCTTGGCCGTCTGCGGCAAGCGGTGTGGGGTCTGGGAAACAAGCACGGCTTCCCCTATTTTCTTCCTCCTGTCCTGTCCCGTTTTCTGTCCTTTTCTTCCTCCCGGCTTTTGTGGATGTGCGTTGGTGTGTTTTGCGGTGTTCCTTGTGGTATCCCCACCAAGGCTGCGCGATGGTGGGGCTTTGGTGCGCCGTGGTGGGTTGGTGGGCTGCGTCACTTTTTTTGACAAATGCCAAAGTTTGCGCGCAGAGTGGCGCGCCCTTGTATGGGGGCGCGTTTTTTGAGTCTTGAGTCTCGCACGATCCATGCTCTCCCGCCCTCAAGATGCGAGCTTCAAGGTTGCCGCCCTGGCACTTGATGACTCGCGTACCAGGGCTTGTAAGTGGTTTTTTGGCCAATGAATACGATCGAGCACCCGGGCAGATACGGACGGTCAGGTCCGGGTTTCTGTATTATGAGCGCAAATGTAGTGTAACGCTGGCTTTGCGGCGCAAAAATACTTCCGGGGGAGGGCCTGGGCGGCGTTTTGTTTGCAGTGTTCAGCCGGTGATCACCGATCGCAGGAAGTCACGCCCCCGCGACCTGCGAAGTCACGGGTGAGTCAGTCTTGTGGCCAGCGGAGCATGACGGCGAAACCGGCGGGGAGTTTTCCTTCGGTGTTATCGATGGCGAACACGCAGCGGAAGGTGCTGGAGCCGGGGTCGATCATGCGGTCGGCGAAGGTGAGGGTGGCACTGAGCTGGCGGTTGACCGGTTCGAGCGCGGTGAGTTGGTAGGTTTGGCCGGCTTTGAGTTGCGGCTGCAGGCGGGCGGGCACGTAAATCTCCGCTTCGAGCTTATGCATCGAAACCATACGGAGGATGGTGTCGCTTCGGGCGAGGGTCGCCCCCGGATCGACGGCCACGCGCTGGATGTAACCATCCCACGGCGCGGTGAGGGTGAAACGGTCGAGGCGAGCCTGCTCAAGTTCCAGTTCCGCCTTGGCGATGCGCATGGATTCGCTGACCCCTTCGATCTGGGCTTTGGTGACATCGAAGCGCAGTTGGGCGCGGCGGACTTCCCAATCCTGGGCGGCATCCTGCTCGAAGGCTCTGGTGATGCGCTGGAGGGAAAGCTCGGCATCTTCACGTTCGAGCCTGGCCTGGATGAGTCGGGCTTCGGCGCTGGCGCGGAGACGAGCGGCCTCGACGGTGGCTTTCTGGATGCCATCGTCCATGCGAGCGAGCGGTTGGCCGGCTTTGACGGTTTGGCCATCTTCGATGAGCACTTCGCTGAGAATGCCATCGACGGGCGCGTTGAGCGACACCTGCAGCGCCGGCAGCGCCATGCCGCGCGGGGCGGGGGCATCACTGGTATCGAAGTTGATCTGTTGGGCTGGCGTGTTGAGTGTGAGCGTGGCGACGAACAGGGTGAGGATGGCGATGAGAATCAGCCGATTCATGGTGCGGTCTCCGGCTGGGAGTCGTTGGGGGTTTGGGGCATGGCGGGTGCATCGGGATGACGAAGCATCATGCCGCGGTAATCCAGCAGCGTTCCGGTGACACGAAGATAACGTGCTTCGGCGATCTTGTACTCGACGAGTGTTTGCAGCTCGCGTGTTTCGGCGTCGGCCACAGCTTGCTGGGTGCGGAGTTTCAGGTCGAGCAGGAATTCGGGAGTGAGTTCCTGGGTGGTTTTCTCGCGTTCGCGCAGGGTGCGCAGGTTTTCCGCCGCGGCGAGTCGCGCTTTGCGTGCCACGCCGATGAGTTTGTATTGGGTGCGTAAGCTGCGCATGGCCTGTTTCACCTGAACCACTGCCTGTTCCACTCCGCTGCGGTAGCGGATGTAAGTGGCCTGTTCGGCCAGGCGGGTGCGACGCTCGGCAGCTTCAGCGGCTCGGTTACCGATTGACTGTTCGAACTGGAACCCGACCTGGTATTCGGTGTAAGGCCCCCCCAGACGATTGATGCTGCTGGTGACCGTATCGTTGAGGCCTACATTGCTTACCTGTCCGACAAGGTTCAGTTGCGGCAGCACTTGGTTGATCGCGACCTTCTGCTGAATACGCACGTCTTCCATGTCGACCAGAATGCTGTTGAGGTCGGGGCGGCGGTAGACCGCGTGGCGGATGGCCTGGTTGAGGGTGTAATCATCCGGCAATGCGTGGGGGTAATCGGCAGGCACGATCATGGCTTCGCCCGCGGTGGGCAGTTGCGGGGCGTTGAGGACGAGTTTGAGTTGGTCGGCGGTGTCGCGCAGGCCGGAGCGGGCACGGAGCACTTCGCTCTGCCGGTTCTGTACTTCGCGCTGGGCCTGGGCAAGCTGCACAGGGTTGGCATCGACATCGCGGCGACGGGAAACTTCCTCCGCGGTTTCGATGGTGATTTGCAGCAGTTGTTCCTGAACGGCCAGGCGGTAGTGAGCGAACACCAATTGCCAGTACGAGGCTTCGGCCTGCAGGGCAGTATCGAGCAGGCGATCGTTGAGGGCGAGTACCTCACGGCGGGTGGCGTTGTCGGCAACGGTGATGTTCGCCCGGTTCACGGTTTGGCCCGCGTTCCGCAGCAAGGGTTGATTCACGGCCAGGGTGACGTTGGTGGTGTGCGAGGGATCGGGCGTGAACACGGTGCTGGGCGTGCTGTCGTTCACGTAGGCGGTGCGGGTACTGATAGCAACGGTGCCGCCGAAGTCGAACCGCTTACGAACACCGGCCTCGAGCGAGGCGGA
>JANQFT010000231.1 GCA_028277685.1 Phycisphaeraceae bacterium | reverse complement strand
ACTGGCTGCAAGGCATGAGCATGATGCCCATGATCACCGGCGACACTGAAGCCACCCGCGACCACGTTTTCGGCGAACAGGGATATCACTGCGTCAGCTACGACCCGCAGCGCAGCATCCGCACCGAGCGTTACCGCTATACCCGCCGGCTCGACGGACCGTACATCCGCATCGTTGACCCCGGCCCAACCAACGACTGGATGCACAGCCTCGGCTACAAAGAGTGGCCCACCGGTACCGAACTACTCTTCGATACCTGGTTCGACTCCAGCGAAGTGTGCAATCTCGCCGACGACCCGAAGCACGCGGAGATCAAGCAAGAACTGAGCGAACGACTCGATCAATGGATCACCCAAACGAACGACCCGTTCGCAGAAGGTAAGATTCCCGAACCAGTTCAGATGACTGAATAAACCACGCTCAGGAAAAAGCCGCAGAGACACAAAGGCGCAGAGAATAGCAATGAATTCTGAACACACACGCGCGCACCACAGAATGATCCCTCTGCGCCTCTGCGGTTCAACCGAATCACGCCTTCTCGTCCAGCTCGCGCTTCAGCAGTTTCAGCAGCTCATCGGGATCGATGGGCTTCTGCAGGAAACCGGTGAGCTGTACGCTCGAAGGATCAGCCAGTTCCATCATGTCGTGCCCAACCGAGGTGAGCATGAACATCGGAACATCGGCGTTCTTGGAACGAATAGCCCGAGCGGCTTCCAACCCGGCGGAGATCGACTCCATCATCATGTCGATCATCACGAAATCGGGGTTATGATCGTCAAACGCCTGCACGCCTGCCGCACCGGAGGTGGCCGTATGCACGATGTATCCGCCGGACTCGATCACCAGTTGAAGGTTTTCCAGCAGGCCCTGATCATCATCAACACAGAGGACTACGAACTTACCGTCTTGCATGGTTCATTCCTTAAATCACGAACTCAGCGGCCGCTCCGAATAAGCACCACGAGATCCAAATTGTAGTAGCGCCGCACCCCGCTGCCAAACCAAACGACCACCAAACCGAACAACCTCTTTTCCCCACGGAAACGCGAACCATGAGCAAGAAGCAACCGAACGACATCGGCCTGATCGGCCTGGCTGTCATGGGTCAGAACCTCGCCCTGAACATTACCGACCACGGCTACACCATCGCCGTATATAACCGCACCACCGAAAAGATGACCGACTTCATCGCCCGGTGCGAAGCTAAGGAACCCGCTGCCGATCGCGTGATCGGTTACAAGACGCTGGCCAGCTTCGTCAAAAGCCTCGTCAAGCCCCGCAAGGTCATCATCATGGTGCAGGCCGGTCGCGGCACCGATGCGGTCATCGACCAGTTGACCAAACTGATGGATAAGGGCGACATCATCATTGATGGCGGCAACGCGCACTGGCTCGACACCATCCGCCGCGAGAAAGACCTCAACGCTAAGGGGTTCTACTTCATCGGCTCCGGCGTGAGTGGTGGCGAACTCGGTGCACGGTTTGGGCCTTCACTAATGCCCGGTGGTGCGCCCGAAGCATGGAAGCACCTGAAGCCGATCTGGAACGCCATCGCCGCAAAGGTCGACAAGAAGACCGGTGCACCGTTAGAGAACTACGAAGCCGGCAAACCCATCAAGGGTGGCGTGGCCTGCACCGCTCACATCGGCGCCGACGGCGCGGGCCATTACGTGAAGATGGTCCACAACGGCATCGAGTACGCCGACATGCAGCTCATCTGCGAAGCATACAACCTGATGAAGCAACTGCTCGGCATGAATGCGGGCGACATGGGCAAGGTATTCGACGACTGGAACCAGGGCGACCTGGCCAGCTACCTGATCGAAATCACCGCCGACATCCTGCAGCAGAAAGACCCCGCAACAAAGCGTGGCTTCCTCGTCGACAAAATTCTCGATACCGCCGGCCAAAAAGGAACCGGCAAGTGGACTTCCGTCAGCGCCCTTGACATGGGCGTGCCCGCCAACAGCATCGCCGAAGCCGTGTTCGCCCGTTGCCTGTCTGCCCTGAAGGAAGAACGCGTCACCGCATCCAAGAAGCTCAAAGGCCCCAGGCCCAAGTACACCGGGAGCAAGAAGGCGTTGATCGAAGCCATCCGCGATGCGCTCTACTGCTCGAAGGTCTGTGCGTACGCCCAGGGCTTTCAACTGATGGATGAAGCCCAGCGCGAATACAATTGGAAACTCAACTTCGGCAAAATCGCCATGATCTGGCGCGGCGGCTGCATCATCCGGGCACGCTTCCTGCAGAAGATCACCGATGCCTACACCGCCGATAGGAAACTGCAGAACCTGCTGCTCGATCCCTACTTCAAACGTCAGATCAGCAAAGCGCAGGCGAACTGGCGGAAGGTCGTCGCGTTGGCGGCGGAGAATGGCATCCCCGCCCCGGCGTTCATGAGTGCGCTGGCCTACTTCGATGGCTACCGCGCCGCCGTCCTGCCAGCCAACCTGTTGCAGGGCCAGCGCGACTACTTCGGTGCCCACACTTACGAGCGCACCGACCAACCCCGTGGTAAGTTCTTCCACACCGACTGGCCTGATCCGAATCGTCCGGAAATCAAGGCCTGATAAAATATACATCCACGCTTTATCTAGCCCTCGCTCACAACGGCGGGGGTTTTCTTATGGGGGCACCAATCAAGTGCCCGTTGATGTTGGACGACACATAGTTTTATAGAAAAGTTCTGGTGCATATGCCGTTCATCCGCCGCAGGTGGGGTCGAGCGGCACAAACCTGCTTGCTTGGGGCAACGCCATGATCAGTCGTATTCGCTCTCTACCGATCAGCACACGCATCATCGCGGTGGCTGTGTTCGCCATGATTGTCATTGTGACGGTGAACTACATTGTGTTCATCAACGGCTACCGTGAAAGCGCCATTGATGCCATGGTTGAGAAGGCCGCCGCGTTCACTGCGGTGGCTAATCGCACGAAGGCCAACACCAGCCAACAACACCGCGCCGGGGCTTTCGATACAGAAAAACTGTTGAAGGATGCCAAGGAAGCCATTGCCTCCGGTCGCAGTTACCGCGAGACCGAATTCTTCCGCGTCGTGCCCGTCGTCAACGGCTGGAAGGCCGCTGAAGCTGCGGCGAAGGAAGAGAAGCTCGGCTTCCACATTCTTGCCCAAGAACCACGTCACCCTGATCACCTGCCCAAGCCCGGCTCGTTCGAAGAACAGATGCTGGCTGACCTGCGGAAACAGGTGGAAGCCGGCAAGGGCGAGGTGATTCATCGCATTGACAAAGAAACCAACGAACTGCGCTACATGCGGGCGATCAAGCTCGATGAAGGCTGCATGATGTGCCACGGTAAGCCCGGCAACAAGTGGGACACCGATGGCGATGGCAAGGACGTGCTCGGCTTTACCATGGAAGGCTGGGCGCCCGGCCGCATGCATGGCGCTTATGAGATCGTCATGCCGCTCGATACCGCCGACGCCCAGGTCGCTGCGTTCATCGGCAACGGCCTCATGTGGCTGCTGCCCCTGGGAGCGATCACCGTCGTATTGTTCGTCATTCTCATGCGTCGCATGCTCGGCCAACCGATCAGCCTGCTCGTGAACCGCATCACCGAGATTCAGAGGACCAACGATCTGACTCAATCCGTCGATCTTGATCGTAAAGATGAAATCGGCATGCTGGCCAAGGCGTTCAATGGCCTGATCGGCACGCTACGTAACGTGATCGGTGAAGTGGTGGGCGCCTCCAACGAAGTGGCCGCCGCCGCCACCGAGATCGCCGCCACCAGCGATGAGATGGCGACCACCATCAAGGAACAAACCCGCGAAACGTCGCATATTTCCTCCGCGATCGATCAGATGTCGACCGCTGTGGTGGAAGTCGCGCGTCGCAGTTCCGATGCATCGAACACCGCCCAGTCGGCCGGCGAACAGGCCACCGAAGGCGGCAAGATCGTCGAGCAAACCGTCACCGGCATGGAAGCCATCGCCACCGTGGTCAGTGAATCCGGCACCACGCTGGAAGGCCTCAACGAACGGTCGCAGCAGATCGGCCAGGTGATGGATCTCATCACCGAGATCGCCGACCAGACCACGTTGCTCGCCCTCAACGCGGCCATCGAAGCCGCACGAGCCGGCCAACATGGCGCAGGCTTTGCCGTGGTGGCGGATGAAGTTCGTAAACTTGCCGATCGCACCATGGATGCCACCAAGGAAATCACCGAGGCCATCCAGGGTATGCAGAAGGACACCACCGTGGCCGTGAAGGCGATGGCCCAAGGCACTGACCGCGTGAACGAAGGCGTGCAACTCGCCGGGTCCGCCGGTCAGGCGCTACAGTCGATCGTTACCGGTTCGCGCGATGTGGCGAACATGATCGCCGCCATCGCCGCCGCATCGGAAGAGCAAACTTCCACCGCCGAAGAAATCAGCCGCAACGTGGAAACCATCAACTCGGTCAGCAGTCGCTCCGCCGAGGCTGCCTCCCAGGCATCCGAAGCCGCCGAGCAGCTCTCCCGTAAGGCTGAGCATCTGCAGCAGATGGTCAACGCGTTTACGATCAAGTAATTGATTCCCCACAACCTGATTCACTCTCAAGCGCGTTCGCCACCTGGTGGACGCGCTTACCATTGACAGGTCAACCGCGACAGGCAGCTTGATATGCCATAGACAAACTCAACCGACCTTGACGCGTATACTGTTCTCGTGTCTGTTAGACGGCAATGGCACACACCGTAATGCAGCCCAACTGGTCGCGACGGGCAGGAAAATCTTCGAACCGCTCACCAATCGCGCTTTCGGGATGCTCAACAACCTGGCCGAAACCTGCTTTGCCCAACGCCCACGCCAGTAGATCGAAGTCAAACAAATTCCGGTGATCGCCCGCCTGATGAAACATCTCATTGATCCACTGCTGCGTCGGCATCTCGTCGATCCACGAGATACTCGACCACCGATCGCTTTTTGCTTTGCGCTGGGCGAGCAAGGCTGCGGCGCGGTCTTCATCGTAGGCACGACAGGCAGCCGCCAGACTCGGGCAACTCAGCCACACCTCTGCTCCCTCTCGACACACACGGCGAATCTCACGTAGTAGTGACAGCAACTCCGAGCGAAGTTCTAGATGTTCCACGACATGTTCGCTTACTACAGCCTGGAATGACGCGTCCGGCCACGGTAGCGGAGCAAGCAGATCCACGAGTACTGGCGCATCCACGACATCGGCGTTCACCCATCCCGCCGGATTTTTGGATCCACAGCCCAAGTGCAGCTTCGAGTGTGCAGGTATGAGAACACGCCCTCCCGTTGCCGCGCGGGCACGCAAACGAAACAGATCGAAACGCATCATTCTCACCGTACGTGAAGCAAACACGCGGTACTGCGTCAACGTCAGAGCCAACGCCAGTAACCCACGTCCGGGCCAGGTCATGAACAGCCATTGAAAGAATCGACGCACAAGCAGCTTTCCTTTTGATATGGGAGCGCTTTACCAGTATCGGATATGATGCGTTCGTCGCATCAGTCAGACTGTATCCGGCCTGCTGGCGTGGGCAGACCCCCTGCGCTATTATGGCGACCCAAGCCTGCAAGAATCACGCCTGCGAGGAGTTTTCACTCATGGTTGCCAACTATCTGATGTCGGTTAATCAACACAACGCTTTGGTGGCTGCCGCCTTCGCCAAGCGTGGTTTCAGTGAAGATGAATGCCAGGCCGCCGCACGCTTCTGTGAGTTGGCCGCGTGGCACGGCATCAAGACACACAACGCGATCAAGGCCCTGCATCTCGATGAACTGTTCGGCAGCCAGGCCGGCGGTTGTGTGCCGAATGCAACCATCGATGTACTGCCCTCGAAGTTCAAGGCCGTGCAGAAGTGGAACGCCAACCGCAAGCTCGGACAAGCCACTGCATTCGCCGCGATGGATGCCTGTTGCGCCATGGCTGATGAATTCGGCGTGAGCATCGTTTCCGTCGACAACGCGTTCCACTACCTGTGGGGCGGCGGATACGTGATCGATGCGGCCAAACGCGGCTACATCGCCTACACCTGCTGCACCGCAGCACTGGCAGAGGTCGTGCCCTTCATGGGTAAGTTCCCCACCCTTGGCACCAACCCACACAGTTGGGCGTTCCCCACACAGGATCACATCGGTTTTCCCATCTGCATCGACTGGGCCACCAGCACCGTCGCCATGGGCCGCGTGCAGCAGTTCATCCGTGAAGGCAAGCAACTGCCCCCCGGAAGTGGGGTTGATGAGAAGGGTCAGGACACGACTGACCCGAACAAGGTCAAAGCGTTGCTGCCGTTTGGTGCCCATAAAGGCTATGGCCTTTCGTTACTGAACGAGTTGTACGCCGCGTATGCCGGTGGCTCGCTGCCGACGCTGCGCAGCCGTTGGGACCAGAAACCCAATGGCGAGAAATGCACGCCCAACTTCTTCTTCCAGTGCATCAAACCCGAAGCACTCGCTTGTGATGACTTCGCCGCCTCACGTGATCAGCAAGCCAACGTCAAAGCAGTGCTCAATGACATCCTCGGCCACGGCAATGCCGATACCGGTGCCATGCTACCCGGACAGATCGAAGCGAATAACGCCGCCCTCTCCGCCCAACACGGCGGCCTACTATTCACCGAGGCAGAACTCGCCGAGTTTGAACACATCGCAGAAGAAGCTGATGTCGCACTCGATCGCGCTGGGTTGAAACAAATCGAAGTGTGAGACGACATCCGCATCTCTCGACCTAAGCTGCGGCGTCCGCGCCGCTGACGGAAACATCGCATGTCCACCGAACGCGTCAGGCCGCGATACATCCAACTGTTCTGGCCCAGCCTGGCCACCATCATCACCACCGGGCTGTACATCGTGATGATCGGCGGGTTCGAACTGTTTCGCAGCGCCTCTGAAGATGCCGCGAAATCCGACGAGATTCCGCTTCAGGTGGACATCACCAAAGCCCTCGCCCTGCTGAGCACCGCGTGGCTGGTGTGCAAGCTGATCGACGTGTTCTTCTGGCAGGCAGTGGTGCGGCGTCGCATTGGTACTGCTCCGCCAAGACTGCTGGTCGATCTGGTACGACTGTTTGTTGTCCTGGTGTTTGTGACCATTCTGGTGCTCGCGATTTGGGGCAGCGATAAAATCCAACCCCTGCTGCTGAGTAGCGGTGCGATCGGTATTGTGATCGGCTTCGCCCTGCAACGGATGATCAGCGACTTCTTCAGCGGCATCGCCCTGCACATCGAACGCCCCTTCAAACTCGGCGACTGGATCGAAGTGGAAGACGTCACCGGCTGTGTCACCGAAATTAACTGGCGAGCCACGCGCATGGTCACGCTCGAGAAGGTTGAAATCATCGTGCCCAACAGCGTGGTGGCCAACCAAAGTCTGCGTAACTACAACCTGCCCACCGCCCCGTTCCGCACCGAGATTCCCGTGGCGTTGGAGTACTCGGTGCATCCACCCGATGCCAAGCGTGTGTTACTTGCCGCCATCAAAGCGGTCGACGACATTCTCGAATCGCCCGCGCCGGATGTGCTCACCGCGGCGTTCGGTAACGATGGCGTGGAATACCGCTGCCGCTTTTACCTGGACAGTTACGCCAAGGTGAACGTGGTGCCGGACATCGTAGCCGACAGCATCAGCCATCACCTGTGGCACGCCGGCATGAGCGTGCCGTACCCGAAGCGGGATGTCTATCACACACCCATGCCCGCGCGTGAGGTCGATCGCTACGGACAACGCAACGTCCTGCTGCGTCGGGTGGACCTGTTCGAATCACTCACCACTGAACAGATTGACGACCTCGCGACGCACGTGGTGGAAATC
>JANQFT010000222.1 GCA_028277685.1 Phycisphaeraceae bacterium | reverse complement strand
CGCTGCCGTTGGCATCATCATCCGCCACGAAGACCAGGTTGCTCATGCTGCCGGTGTAGTACTGACCGATGTTGATGCGGTAGCGCCGCACGCCATCGGATGTCTGGTAAGCAGGCTCACCAATCGATTGCCAACTGCCGGGCTTCGCTTCGCTGCCACCGAGATGTAACACTTTGGCCGGACCGGTGGCGTAGTTGTCATCATTGTCCAGGCCGATGCCGATCAGTTCACCGGTGTCGGTAACGCTTAGATTAAACTCAAGGATGGTGTCGGCAGTGATCGTGTGACTACGGGCCGTCTTCTTCCATGCGTTGCCGGTCAGGTGCACGGTGTGTCCGCCATCCTCCACAGCCACGCTGGTGGGCTGACCGTTCTGGCCATCCTGGCTGCCGGAGTAACTGGTGAACGTGGCACTGGTGAAGTCGATGCCCTGGTCGCGTTCGTAGACGCGCATCTCGTTGACGATGCCGCCGAATCCGGTGGGCTTCCAGTAACGCACATAACGGTACGTGTCGCCGGGATTAACCGGAAGAGCGACGGTGGGCTTGAAGCCGTCGGCGAACATTTCATCCGAGCCGAGACCCATCGCGGGTGTCCAGGAATGGAAGTTGGGATCGTTGGACAGGTAGACGCTGAAATCCTCACGCGCATATGGACTGCCCGGACCGCCGGGAAGCAGTAGCTCAATACGGGCGATGTCCTTCTGTTCACCCAAATCGACCTGCAGCCAACCTTTGCCAGGATAGCCGGGGTACCAGTAGGTCGAGGTATTGCCATCGAACGCTTTGTCCGGTGTCTGACTGCCGCCACCCGCAGAAGCAGTGAAGGCCGAGGGTGCCAGGCTCTGCGTCAGCTCCGCGCCGATCGATCGATCCTCAGTCACCGTGACCGTGATCGTATCGCTGGTGGTGTATTCAACATCGTTGGCGGTCAAGCGCAGGATGTACTCACCGGGAAGGCTGAAAGCGACGGTGATGTCTTTGACTGAATCCCGGGCGCCAAAGAACGTGGCATTACCGGGGCCGCTGACCTGCGACCAGCTCGTTTCGAGGATGTCGAAAGGCGCCTGATCATCGGTGACTGTCGGGCTGAGGATCACGCGTTCATTGAGGGCCACGGTGATGTCCGAGCCGGCATCGACCACAGGGGCTGTGTTACTGGTTGGTCCCGCAGGTACCAGGTTCATCAGGCCGGCGTAGGCCGTTTCCAGGCCGGCGTTCTGCACGACGGTGTTGGCTGCGGTGTAGCTCGACCAGTCGGCATCTTCATCCACCACCGTGCCCGTGAAGGTAATGTTGGACGCCGCCAGGTCACCATCGACGTTCAGGTTCAGGAACTTGTATGCCGCGTTGTCGGTGTAGTTGTTGGTGATATCGTGATAGCCGCCCTTGACCATGAACCAGTTTTCACGAGAGCCTTCGACGACATTGTTGGTGATCGTCCAGTACTGGGCATCGTTATCCAGGTAGATGGCATTGCTGTTGTGGTTATGCACGCCGCTGATGTAGTTGTCGCTGAACGTGGAGTAGGTGCCATCGCTGGAGCTGTCGAACCAGGTGTAGAATGCTCCCCCATCGCCCAGCCGCTTCATGTTGTCTTCGAAGTGGTTGTAGCGGATCGTCCAGTCGCCGTGGGGGGCCGTGGGCACGCTGAACTGCTTCATGCGGAAGCCGTCGTAAGGCGTATCCATGAATACGTTGTGCTCAACGGTGGCGCCATCCATCGGCCCGCTCAGGTAAGCCGCCGCCATCCAGTATTCCTGGCCCGTCTGCCAGAACAGATTGTTCTCGACCAGCAGATTGCTGCTTGGGTCCGTCGAGGAACTGGGCGTGCCGGTGGCCAAACCTTCAGCCGAGATATCCAGGAACGCATTACCGCGGATCACGGTGTTATCGATGCTGTCGGACAGATGCAGACCGCTTCCCCCAAGATGCTGGAACACGTTGTCTTCAAAGTGAATGCCATCGGACCATTTCACGTACAGGTCCGACCGGGTTACGCCGAACAGATTGTCACGAATGATGGCACCCGCCCCGAAACCAAACCAGCCTTCGGTGTTGGGTTTGTTATGGACAGCGTATTCGAATGTCAGGCCATCGAACGTGATGTTCTTCACCGGATCGGAAGCGGAGTTGCCCTGCACCAACAGCAAACGCTTACTGACAGGCACGGTGGCCTCGAAGCCGGCGAGGGTCTCACCCGCCATCGGCATGTAGTACAGATCGTTGGTCGAACGATCGAAGTAGAACTCGCCCGCCTCGTCCAGTAACTCCAGCGCATTCTCAAGGTAGATAGGCGTGTTGCTCTTCATCCCCACGAAGTCGGGGTCCAGGCCGTTGGCAGCAGTATTGACGCCATTGAGCTTCAGGTTCGACGTGCCATTGCTGTTGGCGGTGATTTCGCCCACAGCCAGGATGTACTGTCGCCAGACGACTTGCTGGTGAAGCTCCACATCCGACGGGTTACCCCACGAGGCGTACTCGGTGCTATCGAGCACCATCCCCCGGTACTCGCTGTTGGCCACGTCCGGATTGGAATAGAACCCCATGGGGGTGATCATCTCGGATCGTGCGCGGGTGCGGCGTTCGCCATCGACATACAGATTACGCAGGCCGTCCGGCAGCAGGCCAGATGAAACCGATGCCCGCCACATCGATCGACCATCCACGGTCACCGAAGACCAGCCGGTGATCGTTTCACCGCCGGTGATGACGGGGGTTTCGTTCTGGTAGGCTTCCCAGAAGACGCGATGACCATTGAAGCCTGAATCCTGCTTGCCCAGCACCAGGTCGCCGCCACTGCCACCCGGTTCGTATTCGCCCCCGCGCAACACGATGTGGATGTCATCGGTCATGCTGGTGTTGATCGCACGCACCGCATCGCGCGCTTCTTCCAGCGTGCCGAAGGCGTCGGCTGCCGCCGGGCCACTGCCATCACCGACACCATCGGGGTGAACATAGAAGTACGTTGCCGACAGAAGCACGCGCGACTCGAGTGGTTCCAGCGCCGGCCCATGGCAGCGCGATGCCCCATGCCCTGTGGACATGCGGCGAAAACGACCATGAAGCGAACGGTAAACACGCGAGATAATCGACATGATTCGGGACCTTCCGGTTGGGGCAAATGCGAAATGGATACCAGGCAACGCGCAACCCACGAACAGCGAGCAGAACACATCGCGTTCGATCAAATCAGCTGAGAAGGCATGGCAGAACCCTGGCGCAATAACCGCGCAAAGGGACTTACCCAAATTGGGGTGCTTCGAGCTGAACCCGTGGATGACAAAGAAGCCTGATGGACTTACCAAACCTGCTCAACAGGATTTTACAACGCCATCAGAGCAAGCGAATGACTGAATCAGTCATATAGTTGACATATTCAGACTTTTGGTCTGACTGAGTCATTTGCGTGAGTAGCCAAACATGGAATCCAAGCCGAAGTGACCAGGGTTTTCGGGCACGGAACTGCACGATCGCATCGCCCAACTGACCCTGGAACTCGACGTCAGCGACCGCAACCGCGCCGAGCGAGGCGAGATCGCCCTGAAAGTGTTTGAACTCTCACAAACACTGAAAACCAAATGGCTTAACGCTGATGCCCGAGCAAAACGCCAAATCCTGCAAACG
>JANQFT010000089.1 GCA_028277685.1 Phycisphaeraceae bacterium | reverse complement strand
GAGCCGGCCGGCGTGAAGCGGAAGATGTTATCCACGAACAGCAGGGTTTCCTTGCCACTGAGATCACGGAACTGTTCGCACATGGTCAGACCGGCCAAGGCCACGCGAAGACGTGCACCGGGCGGTTCGTTCATCTGACCGAACACCATGGCCACACGATCAAGCACGCTGCGCTTGTTGCCCTCGGCATCGGTGAATTCCGCTTCCTGCATTTCAAGCCAAAGGTCGTTACCTTCACGCGTACGTTCACCCACACCGGCGAACACGGAATAGCCACCGTGTTCACGCGCGATACGGGCGATCATTTCCTGGATGACGACGGTCTTGCCCACACCCGCACCGCCGAACAGACCGATCTTGCCACCACGCACGAATGGGCAGAGCAGGTCGACCACCTTGATACCGGTTTCAAGGATTTCGGTCTTGGGGTTGAGGTCGACAAACTCCGGCGGCTCACGGTGAATGGGCAGACGATCGACGTTACCCAGTTCGCCACGTTCATCGATGGGTTGGCCCAGCAGGTTGAACACACGGCCGAGTACCGGTTCACCCACGGGTACGGTGACGGGGGCGCCGGTATCGACGACGTCCATGCCGCGCCGCAGGCCATCAGTACTGCCCAGGGCCACCGCGCGCACCTTGCCGCCGCCGAGGTGTTGCTGCACTTCACCGACGAGGTCGATTTTGTTTTCACCTTCGCCCGCCTGGACGGTCAGAGCGTTGTAGATTTCGGGCAATTGATCGGCGGCAAACTCCGCATCGAACGTCGATCCGATCACCTGTGTGATGGAGCCAGTGGTGGGCATGGGTCGATCCCTCGGTGTGAAAGTGGACGGGCAGTTCAGACCTGCTGAAAGCCGAAAACACAAGGATAGCGAGGGAATGACCGCGTGCCAAGTTGGGCGGGGGTGGTGATTTGGGTTAACGGATGGCGTGGCGTGGTGGATGTTCAGAAGCCGGCGAGTTCCTCGGTCTGCAGGCCATCGGCGGCAAGCGGGCGCATGACCTTCAGTTCAGGGTCATCCAACAAATTCACAGGCTTTTTCGTGTTCAATGGGCGTTCGTGTGCATCATAGAACAGGGCCACCCACGGACGGTCGTAGGCTTCGTTGGGGTTTTGCAGGCCGATCACGCGGCCGATCTCGCCACTGTTCAACTGAACCCAACTGCCGATCGGGTACAGCCCCACCGCACAAAGCAGCGCGCGCACCATGCGCCGATCGAGTTCACCCTGCGAGGCTTTGTACACCACGGCTCGCGCCGCCTGATAGGGACTAAGCGGTTCACGATGCGGGCGTGGTGACTGCAGGGCGACAAACACATCCGCCACGGCCAGCGCTTTGGCGTAATCGTGGATGAAGAAGGCCTTCCGCTGCTTGGGGTAACCGCTGCCGTCGATGCGTTCATGCGTTTGGTAGACGGCCATGAGCACCACTTGCGAAACACATGTGGTGCGACCGAGCAGGTCGACGCCATATGCCGGATGGCGCTGCACTTCCAAACGTTCGCCTTCGGTTAAAGGGCGGGGTTGCAGAATGATTTCCGCCGGCACGCGAGCCATGCCCACATCATGCAGCAGGCCAGCCAAGCCCAACTCGTGCAAACGCTGACGGTCGTAGCCCAGGTACATGCCCATGGCAAGCGCGACTGAACCGACATTCACCAGGTGATCGGCACGCGGGTCTTTTAACAGGAAGTCCGGCTCCGTAAGCGAAGCAGCGCGACTCATATACAGGTTCAAATCGTCACGCATGGCGCCGATGGCGTTATCCACCGGGGGACGTAAATCCATGCCCGATACAATCGACTGTTGGGCAATACTGCTGAGAAGGTCTTCTGCAGCTTCAACTGCGTGACCGCGTACGGAAACAATGAGTTCCTTCTCACCTTCGCTACGCTCGATGCGTCGGTTGACCGTTTCGATGACGGCCGGACCGTTGGAACGAACTTCCAGTGAGTCGCGGCGTTCCGCTTTGCGATCGATCGATTCGCAGACCTTGCGGGTTTCGGTATCTTCCCTGGCATCGCCGAGGACTTCAGAATCCTCCGTCACCCACACGTACAGGATGCCGCGCTGCTTGAGCAATTGGGCATGCCGATCACGAAACACCTGACCACGACTAAGCAGCGTGGCACCGTTTTCATCGTAAATGGGAACGTCTATGGATTGGCCGATCGGAATTTCGTCGATTCGCAACCGACGCCCTGCCGCATCTTCGGTTAAGCCACCACCGCCTGATTGAACCCGCGTATTACCCATGCTTTTTGCCATCTCTCCGCAATCCCGGAGCATCCCGGAACGGTTGTAACGGTTCCACACACGGTCGACGGTTGCGCACCGAGACCCTGACTCATACCCCGGAATGGTGTTCAAAGTTGTTCCCTTTGGCGTGACCTGCACCATGTGCAGCACCCCCCTTGGAGGGAACACCCTCTATATCGTCCGTCAACCATGGTTGCTTGACCCTGACATCTTCTTTATTCCACCTTTCGTTTCACCCCGCTTGCGCCCGATAAATGCTTGCCTTACAATCAACCACATGATTAGCCCTGATTTACCGGCCCAATCAATCGCCTCCGGCGATTGCATTCAGACCATGGCCAGTTGGCCCGCCGAATCGGTCGATCTGATCTTCGCCGATCCGCCCTATAACATTGGCTACAAGTACGATGAGTACGAAGACAAGCGCGATGACCACGACTACATCCAATGGACATGCGACTGGATCGACGGCTGTGCGCGACTGCTCAAACCATCCGGATCGTTCTATCTGTTGATCGGCGATGAGTACGCAGCCGAAGTACGCATGCATTTCAAGAAACTCGAACACGATCGTCAGCTCGTGTTCCGCAACTGGATCATCTGGCATTACACGTTCGGGCAGAACTGCAAGATCAAATTCAACCGTTCGCATGCACACCTGTTTTATTGTGTGGGTACAGCAGCGTTCGGCAAGTGGAAAGCGAAAGACCCACCGTTTGCGTTCAACCGGGAAGCGATCGCGGTGCCCTCGGCGCGACAAACCACGTATGGCGATCGTCGCGCTAACCCCGGTGGCAAGTTGCCTGACGACACGTGGTACCTGCGACCGCAAGATGTGGAGAAGGAAGGCATCGCCCAGTTCCTTCAGCCGGATGAAGACACGTGGTACCTCTCGCGTCTGTGCGGCACGTTCAAGGAACGACAGGGCTGGCACCCCTGCCAGTTACCCGAGTCGCTGCTCGAACGGATCATCAAGGTCAGCAGCAACGAAGGTGATATCGTGTTCGACCCGTTCACCGGCAGCGGCACGACACTTGCTGTGGCCGCGCGACTGGGGCGCCAGTGGCTTGGATGTGAATTGAGTGAGGAATACGCCGCGAAGGCGACCGAACGCATCGAGCATGTCGCGGAAACAGGGCAAACGCAACAGACCACCCTGTTCGATAAAGGCATCAAGCGCGGCAAGCCAAAGAAGAAGGCCGAGCCATATCGATCGGATAAATCTCAGGTTAGTCGCGACCAGTAAACCCTCCGGCAAATTGCGCCATGCGCAAAATTCGACGCGCATCACAAAAATGTCTATGTTGGCATTTGGTCGCGTTGAAGCCCACGTGACCCGCCGGCAGACACCCAAGATGACTGCCCACAGCACCACGCCGATGTGCATCGGCCACCGAGCAACCGGGCTTCTGGGAATACCCACCGTGAGTACCGATTTGGTCGTGCCTTTTTCGACCTGGCAGACGTTCCACCACGCCACCAAGAACCGCCGCGATCCCGATATCATTGCCGTGGACCTGACGGGCATCACCGAGATGCCGAACGAACTGGCGGTCGACGGCGTGGCCCAACGCCCGGCTCAGCTTCACCAAACCAGTGAACACCTTGACCTGTATCCCCTGACCGTACCGTGCGGTCACATCTTCCGGATGAACGCAGCCGCGTTGTTTACCGAGGTCGAAAGTGACGAAGCGCGTGACCTGAAAATCTGTGCCGGGGGCGACTGGCACATGGCGTGGTACTGCAACGGCAAATTGATTTATCACACATTTACCCCGGCGGGAAACGGGCGCAATCCGGTCACGGTGTTTGATCACGATTTCATCCTGCCCTTGAAACCCGGCAAGAACCTGATTGGCGTGGTGGTGGTTTCAGGCGGCCGAGGCTTCTATCTAAAATGCGCCGAGGCACCGGCCGATGTGGCAGCCAAGCGTCAGGCGATCGCCGATGCCGAGCAAGCGCATGCGGTCAAAATGCGCGAGCAACTGCAGGGGGAAGCGAAAATCTCGATTGATTGCGGCAAGTCGTTGGGCGAATACCTGCGGGCAGAACAGTTTCAATCGATTTCGCTGAACATGGCCGAACCTGCGTCGATTGATGCGCTTAAACGTGATGTGGGCCACGCAAAGTTCTACCGCGCCTTTGGCTGCGTGCATGGTGACCTGATTCTTGATCCGAGCGCATCGATTCCTGAACATCGCGATGAACAACTGCGAGCGATCAGTGCGGTCACAGATGAAATGATGACGCCCATTCCCATGGCGGGTGTGAATGAGGTGCTCGCGGGCACCATGCCGGACGAGGCATACGTAGACGGCCTGACCACAGCGCTGACGCACATGCGAAATCAGGCGCCGAATTGCCGGTGGATCGAGGTATTCAACGAAAGTGAATGCGGCGATGCGCTGGATACCGCACAACACTACAGATTCTATCAACTGACTTATCAGGCGATTGATCGGATCAACAGTGCTTGTCCGGATGATCCTCCATTGTTGCTGGGAGGCCCGACACCGTGCAGTTTCAATCACCCACGCATCAAGATGCTGTTGAAACTGTATGCCGAAGACACCGACCCGCGCAAGCGACTCGACTTCATCGCCTACCACCAGTATCTGTTCAGCATGGAGCACAACCCGGCGATCGTGACTGGCGAATGCGAACAGGTACGCGCCTGGCTGCGTGAACACGGACTGGATGAAAACCTGCCGATTCATATTTCAGAAAGCGGCATCTTCCCCACGCGCAACGGCAGCGAGCAATACAGCAAAGACCTGGTGTGCCAGGCAGCGGGCGTGCTGTCGCTGCATTTCCACTACGTGCAGCAAGGCATCCTGCCCTACCAGTGGACATGGTTCCACGCCAACCCGCGGAAGAACATGTTTGTACCGACGGTGTATCGCCTGGATCACCAGGAAGATGGTTCGAGCAAACCGAGTGATCCAATCCGTGATTTCCTGCGTCCGCACTGCAACGATGACGCGGGCCGCTTCACACCGTTCGGTAACGCCAACCGTCTGCAGGCGAAACTATACGACCAACGTGTGCAAGCCAGCGCTTCACCGCGCAACGATGAGGGACTGGGCATGTACGTTTTGGCCACACGCGAAGATGACCGCATCGCCGCGTTGGTGTGGAACTACCAGTACATCCGCTACGACGACCCGCAACCCTACGAAGCAACGATCACGTTCGACAACCTTCCGGCGGCGTTGCGGGGCAACTGCCGCATGAAGCGTTGGTTGATCGATGAACAGCACAGCCACTACTGCGTGGATGGCGATGCCCTGTCGCAGGTTGCAGACGAAACCATCGACCTCGCCCAACCGATCACAGTGGCGTTGCAACACAACGCGGTCACGCTGATTACGCTGGAGCCTGCCTGACAAAGCCATTACGTCTGAAGACTGCAGTGCTTAGCGAAGCTCCGATTCAAGCATTGACTGATCAATAAAATCCTGTCCAACTACAATTGAATCATGCATCGTTGCCGGTGCACACTGGGGTACCATCTGGCTGCAATTAAGCTTCAGGTACATTGGGCCAGTCTCGAGTTTCACAGCGCGGTCTGATATCGCTGTCAACTGCCGTTTCAACCGGTAATGATCTCGGCACTCGACCAATAGCTCTATCATGGGCTCGCGCACCGACGTGGCCTGCATGAGTTCGGAGTCACCCGCGCACGTCCAACATAAATTGTCAAGGTACATCAGCGCAAGCGCTGCATGAGTGCTGTTGTCCAAACCCGGTCGTTCGACAGTCAAACGAGTGAGGAATCGTATCCAGAAAAGTTCAAAAATCTCGTGAATACCCCAGAGCGTACGAGGATGCCAAGTCTCTCCGTAAGTAGCAGCGACGAGACTCCACAAAAACTCACCTGGATCAGCACTCAGACCACAGGCAATAGCACACTCATCTGGAAGGTAGTGCCAACGTTCAAACTGCGACAGGATGCTCGGAGAGCGAGCGATATGGTCAGCTGTCAAATATTCCTGAATCGATTTGTGAGAAAACTCAAACGTCTCAAACCCGCTGTTTACAAAAAGTCCAGTATGCGATTCTATTTCCCGGACTACTGCTGAAGCTTCTTCTTTTGGCAAGCCAAACTTGCTACAGACACTTTCATAGGCCATTCGAAGCACATTACGTGTTACTGTCCCTGCACTTCCATTTCTGTACATGTCATACGCGATTGCCGCGAGGAATTGGCGTTTACGTTCGGGTCCGAACTGAGCGTATTGGGAGGAGCGGCGTACGTCCCTCTCACGATCCCATTCGTCAAGATGAAGATTGACCAGACGTTGATAAACCAAGACAGGAGGACTGGGAATCTCGCCATAGACTTCAAAAATCGCGCATAACTGCGCTACGTTGAGAGGACGATCAAGCGCATCTTCGTATGGGGTTTCTCGCGCCTGTCGAAGAAACTCAACTGCTTGAGCTCGATCCGGAAGCCAACGCTCAACAAGATCTTTAACTTGTGCTGATCTCAGTGGCTGAAGCCAATAGGCCTGAAGTCGCTCTATCGCTGCAGGCACTGAGCCTACTCTAGCAGTGACAAACAGATACGCATTCCCGGGAAGCATGTGTGCCAACCATTGGAGTTCTCCGATTGATCGTCGGAATGCATCCAGTGGTAATTCGTCAAGGCCATCAATGAGAACTACAGCGTGTTTATCCTCCAAGAGCCAGCGCACGACATGTCTCAATTGCTCTTGTCTGTACTCTTCTCTCTTAGCTGGTTTCCAATCACTTGGATACGAACAGGAAAGCGCCACTCCAAGCAAGGTCAAGATATGCTCCAGTAAAGAAGACTTGGCTTCAACGGCCCGGCACCGCACAAGAATAGGGAAGTCCGCCTCGGGCACAAACTCGGAGTCCGCAAGAAGTCTACTGCAAATCCGCTTGACCGAAGTCGTCTTGCCAGAACCAGGATATCCGAGCAGCAAAGTTCGATTTGTGGTAGCAAGAACTTCTTCAACCGCCGCAATGTTTCGCCCCCTGCTCCGACCTCGAAGCCGATTGGTAGCTCTAGTAGTTGATATCTCCAATGGAACGTGGACTTGTCCGACTTCACGTGTCTCTGGCGACTCTCGAAGTGTAATCTGGGATGCCCAACTGGCCATGTAAGCAATGTGGTTAGCAAACGCCTCCTCGTCGGCCTTCATCGACACACGTGGTAGTTTCGGTGTAGTCTTCCATCGCTCTGCGATCTCGCTGACCGCTGCTCGGACTATCTCGATAGCGGCTGTTTCAAGCATAATTCACACCTGTTCTAGAGAGATGCATTCTTGAGTAAGAAGTATCAAGACTCGCGGCTGCAACCTAGTCAAATTCACTTTCATTCAAACGAGATCATCTGTACTCTGTGCTGACTAGTCAATGAGGAACTTATCGCCATGTCCATCAACATCGAAGCCATCGCCAACTATCACTGCGCCTGCGGCGAAAACCCGCTGTGGGATGACCGTAAACAGAAGTTCTACTGGGAAGATATTCCCAACGGCCGCCTGTTTGAGTTTGACCCGGCCACCGGCCAACACGCGATGATTCACGAAGGCCCCGAGCAGATCGGCGGCTTCACCTTTCAGGAAGACGGCAACCTGCTGCTGTTCCGTCAGAACGACATTGCCGTGCGCCGGGAAGATGGCAGCATCGAATCGATCATTCCCTTTAACGAACCGGACATCCCACGGTTCAATGATGTGATGGCCGACCCGGAAGGCCGCGTCTATGCAGGAACCATGGGCAAGAAGAACGATGAAGGCGGCACCGGCGGGTTGTTCCGCGTGGACACCGATGGCACCGTGACCAAACTCTGGCTCGGCACCGCGTGCAGCAACGGCATGGCGTTCAGTCCGGACCTTTCCACCTTCTATTGGACCAGCACCACGGCCGACACCATTTACGCCTTCGACTATGACCGCACGACCGGTGCGATGACCAATCGTCGCGTCCACATGGGGCCAAGTGGCCACCCCGATGGCATGACGATCGACTCCGAAGGCAACATCTGGTCGGCACACTGGGGTGGGTTCGGCATCTACATTTACGATCCGACCGGCAAACAGATCAACAAGATCGACCTGCCCGTGGAGAAGACCTCAAGCTGCTGCTGGGGCGGTGCGAACCTGGATGAGTTATACGTGACCACCGCCGGCGGAAGCGATGATTCGGACACCGCCGACGGCACGCTCTACCGCATTACCGGCACCGGCGCGAAGGCGGCTGCACCGGAATTCCGTTCACGCATTTGCCTGTGAACTGAACCACCAAGGCACCAAGGACATCAATGAACGCAAGAGTTGACGGGATTAACAGGATGTACGGGATCATTTGCGCGAAATTATCCTGCACATCCTGTTAATCCTGTCTTTTCTCTGCTGCTTTCGGCACTTTGGCGATTATTCCCCTCACCCATGGAACCCGTGCCGGAGCACTTCGCGGTAGAACGCCGGGCATCGCCAGCGGTTGCGTTTCGGCTGGTACTTCGGGTGTTGGGCGATGCGGTCGGACATGAGCGCGGGGTGGGAGCCGTGGTAGTTTTTCAGCAGCGGATAGCGATCGAGGAACTGGCCGAACTTGTTTTTTT
>JANQFT010000066.1 GCA_028277685.1 Phycisphaeraceae bacterium | reverse complement strand
CCAAGGTTCTTCTTGGCCAATCCAAGGGCAAAGCCACTCGGATCATCGCCGGACACGCGCGCGATCGGCTTGCCGGTCTTGGTCGAGACAAGCTGCATGTCCAACAGTTGCGGGCGACGGGCCTGCATCTGCACCATGATGCCGATGTCGTGAATCAGCCCGCCGAGGAACGCTTCATCGGGCAGACCGAGTTTACTCTGCTCACTCAATAGTTTGGTTGCCGCACCCACCGCGATGCAGTGGTCCCACAGATCGCGGGCGCTGAATTGCGGGCAGAGCCTTCCGCCACGGAACAGCTTCGCCAGCGATGCAGCGATGGCGATGTTCTTCACGGCGTTCAATCCGAGCATGACGATCGCACGGTTCACCGAACCGATCTGACCGGGCAGGGCATAGAACGCACTGTTAACCACTTTGAGTACCCGAGCTGCCAGGGCTGGGTCATTCGTGATCACCCGATGCAAGTCAGTAGCGGTCGACTGTTCGTCTTCCACCAACTTGATGATCTTCATGGTGATTTCAGGAAGGGTGGCGATGTTTGAGACTTCACGCACCGCAGCTTGAACAAGTTCCTTCCGCTGTTCAGCGGTGGGTTCTGTTGTTTGACTGACGGTAGGTTGCCCCATGAATCATCTCCTCCGTGACAGCCAATACTTCGGCACTTGCCACTGGTCACTTCACGTTCTTACCCCAATCAAGAGCCAAAGAGTGAGATTCGCCACCCGGACCAGTGGCATAACACACCCAACCGGCGCAATCGTTACAACCGGAACAAAGAAAGTGGGAAGTGGGAAGTTGGAGGCGGGAAGTTATTGGATGTGGGGAGGGTGAAGCTCCTGCTGAGCCGAGGCGAATGCTGATGTAGCGGCTTGGCTGGTGCCTTGCCCTCCCCGCTAGAGAGTTGCGTTGCGAATCGCTTCCAGCATCAACCGACAAGCTTCGCCGCGATGGGAGATGGCATTTTTTTCCGCAGGTTCCAGTTCCGCAGCCGTACGGCCAAGCTTCGCGACGCAGAACAGCGGATCATACCCGAAACCATTCCTGCCGCGCGGCTCAGTTAGAATCGAACCCACCACCTCACCCCGCACCTGAACCAGCACGTTATCGGCGTCGCACAATGCCATGCAGCAGACGAACCGTGCCGTGCGCTGGTTATCCGAAACATCGCGCAGGGCATCGAGCAGTTTTGCATTATTGGCCGCATCGACTTCGTTGCGTGGTGCGCCAGTTACACCGGCGTATCGTGCGCTCAACACACCGGGCTTACCACCCAGCGCATCAACCATAAGACCACTGTCGTCCGCAAGGCAGATGCGACCTGTCTGCTTTGAGTAATACATCGCTTTGAGAATGGCGTTACCTTCGAAAGTGGGTTGATCTTCGACCGGTTCTTCGATCGGCTGGAGCAAGTCTAGGCCGTCGATGGTCAGGCCGGCTGGGGCAAGGGCACCACGCACCTCGTCGAGTTTATGGGCGTTACCGCTGGCGAAAAGGATGGGCTGGTCGAGTTTCATGGTGAGCAGATTAGCGGTTGGTTTAGCGCACCTCAAACGTGCGGTGGGTTGATCGCTCCCCATGAGCGTCTACAATCCAGAGCAATGACCACCACGCAACCTGACATCCTGAACACAACCGTGCTCGAGCGGGAGGACCTGCACGAGGAACTGGCCATCATCAAGCTGCAACCGGACGGCGGCAAGGTGGAAGAATTCCTGCCGGGCCAGTTCTGCACGCTGGGTTTGCCCCCAAACGACGGCAGCGCCTGGGTGAAACCGGATGGCACGCCACGCACGCGGCCCAAGCTGATTCGCCGTGCGTATTCGATCGCGTCCAGTCCGCTTACGCCAGAGTATGTTGAGGTCTACGTCGTGCTCGTCAGCGAAGGTAAGCTCACGCCCAGTCTGTGGACGATTCAGCAGGGCGAGAAACTCTTCATGGATCCGCGCATGCGTGGTGAGTTCACCCTCGAAAGGATACGCACCGGCAAGGACATGATTTGTATTTCGACCGGCACGGGTTTGGCGCCGTTCATGTCGATGTTACGCACGCACAAAGGCAGCGGTCGCTGGCGGCGTTTTGTGATGGTCCATGGCGTGCGGGAATCGCGCGATCTGGGTTATCGCGCAGAGTTGGAGCAACTGGCGGCGGAAGATGAGTCGCTCTTCTATCTGCCCATCTGTTCGCGCGAGCCTGATGGTTCTGATTGGGCCGGCGAGCATGGTCGTGTGGACGCGTTACTTCAACCAACAAAGTTTGAATCCCTCACCGGTTTTGGCCTGTCACCTGAAGAATCCGACCTGTTTCTGTGCGGCAATCCCGCGATGATCACCAACGTCGAGGAGCAGTTCACCAAGCAAGGCTTTGCCACGACCACCAAAGACAAAGTGGGCACGATCCACTTTGAGCGATATTGGTAAAATCGGCTGGATGCTTGAGGATAGGGAATATTGCAACTGCGGTGTCTGTGCCGCAGGAAACGGCACGACCTTCCGGGTGCTGCAACCTTTGCAGCACCACACGGGTGGCCGATAAGGTGATAACCACGGCGGGCCTACCTTGGGAGTTTTTTATGTGCCACATTCATCGCGCCCGTCGTGCGTTCACATTGGTTGAGTTGCTGGTGGTGGTTGCCATCATCGCGCTGTTGCTGGGGATTCTGCTGCCGGCGTTGGGCCGCGCAAGGAAGGTGGCAACAGTCAGTGCGTGTCTGGCCAATCTGCGTCAGATTGGCACAGGCATTGTGACTTATGAAATTGACCAGGGCACGATTCCGTGGCGACCGGTTGCCAACGGTGCCATGCCATATGAAGTCCCTAATCCCAACGGTACCATTCCCACCAGTCAGTTGTGGGCATCAAAAGCTGCACTGGGAGAATCGCAAGGTGCACGTATTGGCTTGGCGATGTTGATGACCAGTAACGACTTTCCTGCCAAAGCATTCTTCTGTCCTGGCGATGACACGAACAACCTGGAAGAAGAAATGCCTGGCCTGATCGAAACGGATGATGGTGACCATGTCTTCGGTTCTTACTCTTACCGACAATTGGCTGAAACTGACGGTAATGGTTCCCCCGGCAAGGGCAAACTGGCGAACTTCGGGTTGAATTCGAATCAGGAACAGGCACGTGCGTTGGCGTTCGATCTGAATTCGCGCATGTCGGCCAATCCGCGATCCAATCATGAAGGAGAACTGGTCAATTGCGTGTTCACCGATGCGTCTGCCATCTCATTCACCAATTCGGATGATCGCTACTCACTGCTGGACGCCGATTTCAGCATGAGCGATCCATTCATGAACGGACCACTCAATCGTATTTTGCGACGGTTGGATCGTGCGTTTATGGATGGTGGCAAGGGTGAGCCTGCGGACTGATGTACATCCAACGCGGGAGCACTTTGAACCGATCAATCGATGTTGAAGGTTTTGCCGCCGACCATCTTTCGGCGGAATCCGCTGCTTGGTAAGCGACGTCCGTTGTGAATATAGCTACACGTACACAGAATTGATCAGTCGTAGGGATTGCCCGATTTATCCATCTCGTTACCGATGATGTAACCGCCGATCGCGCCGATGCCCGCACCGATCAGGGCGCCGCGGCCACGGTTGTTGTCATCGATGATCGCGCCAAGGCCTGCACCAGCCGCCGCTCCGCCCACCGCACCGGTTTGGGCATTGTTCTGGCAGCCGATGATGCCAAGCGACCCAATCAGAATCGTGAAAATACATGCAAATCGCATGGAAAATCCTTTCAAACGATGCCCCGCTCATGTGATATGTCGGCAAAATAGGGCGGGGGCTGTGATGGGGCAGAGAAATGGTGTTGGGAGACAACGCGGGTGATCCGCGTTGCTTCGTACTGAGCGCGCTGTACTTTCCTGTCAAGTTCCGGGGGCGGGGTTGGATGGCCGTGTGGCTGGCCGTATACTGACTTGTCCGTTCAACGCGGTCGCATCTAACGAAAGGCTAGCGATGCGTAACGTGCCTGATCGCCGGGAAGCGATGATCGCCCAGACCAGTGCCTGGCTCACGTGGGCATTGGATAACGATGTGCCCGTACCGCGTATTCCGCGTCGGCGGGTCAGTGAGGGGGGCTTCACTCAACTGTTACAACTGCCTGAGGCGCGGGCGGCCGTACAATGGTGGTGGTATCGAACGTTCACATTTTTAGATCACCTTGGGTGATGAGAATGACCAATGCTTAATGTCCAACACGCGCACACCCGACATTAGATATTCGTCATTCAACATCTGACATTTCGCAATGCGGGTTAGTACAGGATCAAGAACATGGCTGAGGCAAAAATCAGTTCATCGTGGAAGATGCAGCGAGGCCTGATGGCGGCGCTCTTTCTGGGATTCGGCATCTGGGGCGCGTACGACGCCATGGTGAAATACCCAGACAAACAACTGGCGCATGATACGTTCCAGAAATACATGGCTGAGAAAGATACCGATGGTTGGGACAAGGCGCGGCGCGAAAATGATTGGCCTACCCAGCCGCCGCCTCTGAGCACGTATGACATGCCTTCTCAATGGATCATCATGGTCCTTGGCCTGGCCATTGGATCAGTCAGCCTGATCACTTTGCTGATCAATCTGCCCAAAACTCAGCGCAGCGATGACAATGGCTTCAGCGTCGGCGGCCCCACTATTCCTTACAGCGCTGTGACAAAAATCGACAAAGCCCGCTGGGATAAGAAGGCCCTGGCCGCTGTGCATTACGAACATGATGGCCAGTCAGGCATCGCGATGATCGATGACTGGAAATTCCAGGGCGCGGCTGATGTGCTCAAAGACATCGAACAACACAGCGGCAAGGGTGAGGAAGAATCGGAAGCATAAACAAAAATCGAATCTCCAAGGCACCAAGGTAAGCGCGGGTGATTGAATGATCGTGACCTTGGTGTTCTTGGTGTCTTGGTGGTTAATCACCCTCTGATCTGCGGTGTCTGTCCCGCATCGTCACTCACCTGTTTTCGGGTGGTGATTTGCTCGATTGCTTCGGCGATTTCGGCTGCACGGCAATCATCGGCATGCAGGAAGATGCCTGGCTCGCGCTCGCCGCGCAGCATGTGCCACGCACAGAGGTTGAGTCGCTCCACTGCCCGGACGTCGAGTGCTGCCGGCTGAGATTGCCATACCTGCTTCGCCGTTTCCCGTAGATACTTGATTTGTTGGTCCAACCCTTTCGGCTGCATTTCCCCCGCGAACGCAATCACGTCTGGTGAGAGAATAAACGGCCGCACTTTGTTCTTACCATTGCCACGCTGAAACAGAATGAAGCGGAACGATGCAAGCGGTGCCATGTGCGCGTAGGCTGGGGCGGCGGCAGACTTGGCACGTTCGAGCCAGGTCTTGATGCGGCCGGCCTGTTCGAAATCGAGTTCCGCGGCGGCGGTTTTCATCCGATCGGTCTGTTGTTGCACCCAGGCGTCATGTGGTTCGGAGGCAAACGCGATCGCACGTTCGATCTGTTGCCGATAGTCATCCATGGTGATCGACCCATCGCACGGCGCGGGGCATTTGCCCATCTCTTTGTATGCACAGGGTTGGCCATGGGGTGATTGCTGCAGCACTTCGTGGTAACGGCAGAGGTCGAACAGGTCCTCCAGCAGATCGACGTACCGCCGGGCAGCGGTTTGATCACGAATGGGACCGAGCGAAACGCTATGCTGGTTGGGGCCTGCCCCGACACTGGGCTGCGCACTGTACGTAAACCGTGGATGCGTTGCCTGCGGATCGACGTTCACCCATTGCGTGTGCCAATTGCGGATCAACTTCTGATACGTTTTAGAGAACAGCGTCCGCGCGTTTTCGAGGTACACCCAGTTACCTTCAAAGCGACTGAAGACATCCCGCCAGCGCACCCGTCGCACCACCGCGCGGTAGTCGACGCGCTTGGTGGGTTCGTCGTCGGCTTTGCCGGTGAAGCGATTGGCCACCGCCGTGCGCAGGTTGCCGACCGTGGCGAGAAGGATCGGCTGGTCGTCACCATCGCACAGCAGATAGCACGCGCCTTTCCCCGGCAACTTTAGTCGCCACTCTTCCAGGGGTTGGTCCGGGTCGATATCCAGATGGTGGTTAAGGGCGGTGGACATGTTCAGCCCGCGGCTCGGCAGGAGCCTCGCCCTCCCGTTCCGCGCTCCGCGTTCGCAGTTCCGCGTTTGTCAGATCGGCATGCCGGAGACAGTCGCTTCGAACACCAGTTTGTCGTTCACCACACCTTGGATGGCGGCTACGAAGCGGCGTTTGCCGAATTTTGTTTCACGGCCAAGCAGGATGAAGCGATCGCCGGGCACGACCTGGCCACGGAATTTCACATGATCGCAACCGACGAAGCCGAGGAAGCCGTCCGTCTTGATACGCCAGGTCTTCATCATGAAGGCGGCCATCTGAGCAGCGGCTTCAATCATGAGCACGCCGGGGAACAGGGGGCGACCGGGGATGTGGCCATCGACCCAGAATTCATCATCGCGCACATCTTTGTAGCCGACGACGAGTTCGCGTTCCGCTTCGTAATGCACCACGGCGTCGAGCTGACGCATGTGTCCGCGTTGCGGGTTGACCGCTTCGATTGCGGTCGCGTCAAACAGGATATTGTTGAAATCGACGTCGTTGAGGTCGAGAAAGAGCGTAGAAGCCATTTGCTGCGTAGCCGATCCAATAGATAAAAAACCGTGTGAATAAGGCAGTGTGACCATGCAAAGACAGACACAACCGCCCACGCCCTTGAGCCACAGCGGCATGAGGACAACGGGGTATTAAACCCGAATCGCACGCGGGAGAAAAGTACTTCAAACGGCGGGGGCGGTCTTAGACGCTGGTATCGCGCAGTTCAAGAACCTGCACACGCACATCCTGGGCAGCGGCCTTGATCTCCTGCATCGTCTTACGGACGCGTGTTCCCGCCGCTTTATTTCCGCCTTGGGCCTTGCGGAGATCGTCTTCGACGCCCGCCACCAGTGCCTTAAGCTTTTCGTAAGCCTCCATTGGGGACTCCTGCAAGAGTTCATCGTCTGCCATGTGACCTGTCCACATGGCTTATTAACACGTTACAGGGGGTGAACACGCCATATCAAGCCAAAAACGGGATTTTATGAGAACGGGAAAATGTGGCGTGTGAAGTGCGTGAATAAGTTATCTCCAATTCAGCGCCGTGTCCTGCGGCGCGGACGCCGCAGCTATGATTCGCGCAAGCCGCTACTTCAATAATCCCCGAACCGACTTGAATCTTTCCGTTCCTGCTTCATGCACCATTTCCAGGATCGCCATTTCTGCGCTGACAGGCATGATGCCGGCCTGCTGCATGCGGGCCATGGCCAGATCATGATCAGCCATGCGCTGGGAACTGACCGCATCACCCACCACGGCGACGACGTAGCCTTCCTTGGCGAGGTCGAGTGCGGTTTGCATCACGCAGACGTGCGTTTCTACGCCGCATAGTAGTACGGTGCGCCGACCGAGTTTGCTTAACGCCTGTCGCACATCTTCCACACAGGCGCTGAATTTCAGTTTTTCGATGATGGTGGTATCGCCACCGAGCGCTTCAGCCACCGCGGGAATGGTTCCGCCCAAACCCTTGGGGTATTGCTCTGTTGCCAGCACCGGTATATCAAGTTGCCTGCACGCGTTGATCATCAACACCCCCCGTTGCGTGATCGCTTCGTGCGCATGAATGTGCGGCATTAAACGTTCCTGGTAATCGATCACCAACTGCACCACATCATCAATATTTAATCGGGGGATGGCCATGGGCGGTTCCTTCCAAAGTAGGTCCGGGACTGCCCGGACATCAGACGCAAATGTCGGGGCAGGCATCGACCTACCCTTTGAGCTTCGCATTCTCCGCATGCAGTTGCGCCATACTCAGCGGGTCCTCGGGGATGTTGAACTGGCCGGCCAGCACGCGGGCGCCGGCTTTCATGGTGACCGATGGGGCGCGGCAGTCGCCCTTCCATTCGGCTTTGGCACCGATCACCACCGGGCCTCCGCTGAGCACATTCGCATGTAACGCACCGGTGACTTCCACGCCGAGGTGCGCTTCAACCGTTTCCGCCGACACGCGGCCATTGCGTTGAACGATCAGCTTGCCGCATGTCTGCAGCATCTTGACTGGTTTGTAGTTCTTCACCACCACGTCTTCCACGATGACGGGTTTATGGCAGTTCGGACACGACACACTCATCGCCTTGCTGCCCACCTGAAAGTGATGGCGGCAAAGGTAACACTCCACCGTGCGTGGTCCGAGGCGCTTGGCCATGCGACAGGCTCAGGACTGTGGGGAAAGTGACAAGTTCGAAGTCGAAGTTCGAAACTCGAAAGCGGAGTGCGATGAGCAGCAACGCCAGACTCCGCCTTGGAATTTCGAACTTCGATTTTCGAACTTCGCGAAGCGTTTAGCGTTTCGCGCCGGCGGTTTCCGGTTGTTTGGCGGCGTCGGTGGTTTCGACCTTCAGTTGTTCGCGCGCTTTGGCAGATTGACCGCGCACGGCATCGGGGCCGACCTGCACCTGACCGGCGAAGCTGGCGCCTTCAGCAACAGTCATCTTCGCGGCAACCAGGTCACCCACCAGTTTGCTCTTGGCATTGAGTTGCACGCGGTCGGTGGCGTGGAGGTTGCCTTCGACCTGGCCATCCACGATGACGCTGCCGGCGTTCACCTGGGCCTTGCACGAAGCGCCGTCGGCGATGTGTAACTCACCCTTGGTGGTGATGGTGCCTTCGAAGCGGCCGAGAATTTTCGCGTTGCCATCGAAGGTCATTTCGCCCTTGATGTGGGTGTCGCTGCCGATAACTGTGGTGCCGTTGGATACATCCGCCATGTCATTCGCCTCCGGGTGAGGTTATGGATGAGACGCTGAACGCGTCATGTGAATTAACCGGCTGAGTGTATCGCACCAGAGAGAAAAATGCACTGATTGGACTGCGGGATTGCTGCAAACCATTTGTGAGGCATGGTTTGGGGTATTTTGAGTGAGTGCGGTTCTTACTCGAAACAAAACGCGCAATTTTTGCGCTACCTGCCGAAAAAGTCACATCATTGCATCAATGGGCATCTTGTCCGGTAAAAACATCTGTCAAAAAGCGGTGAATAAGGGGTGGATTAACCGATTGTATCATTTCACAGACACGCAACTTCTCACCTGATCAGGGAGGCAATCATGTTTATTCGTACGGTGGGCACTTCGGCGGTGCTGTTAATTGCCAGCACCATGGCGCATGCGGCGGCTTTTACTTGGGACGGATCTACCGACACGGATTTTGGCACCAACACCAACTACGTGGGTGACCCGGCTGCCCCCGGTAATGCGCCCGGTGCCAATGACACCTTTACCTTCGCCGGCAACACGAACACCAACATTGTGGTCGATGATGGTGGCACAGCGTGGCAGGGTATTCAGTCATTCGACTTCACCGGTGCGACTGCTGCGTTCACGTTTACCGCGAACGTGGCTGGCGATGATTTCGAATTCGATAACGGTGTGGCCAACAGCATTACCAACACCACAGCCCTTACCCATGTGATCAACAACAATATTGACACGGGTAGCACCAGCATGACGATCACCCAGAACAACGCCGGTGGTGGGTTGACCATCAATGGCGATATGGCGCTGGATAGTGATCTGACCGTCACCAACACCGCGGGTGCGGTGAACTTGAACGGCGTGATCTCTGGCAGCCAGGCGGTGAACATCGGCGGAGCCGGTACCACCACGTTAGGTGGCAATAACACCTTCACCGGCGCGCTGAACATCAGCGGCACAGGCACGGCAACGCTCACGGGCTTGTTGGCTGACAACGTGGATGTCTCCCTCACCGGCAGCGCCACGTTCGATGTCGACAACACCGACACCATCGACGAACTCGACACCGCCACCGGCACCGATGTGGACATTGCCGCCGGTCAGACGCTGACCATCGGCGCGAACGATGGCGATTCCACCATCAGTGGTGATATCAGTGGCGCGGGCAACCTGACCGTGACCGGTACCGGTACGGCTACCATCGATACCGATGGCACCGATTTCACCGGCAACGCCAATG
>JANQFT010000648.1 GCA_028277685.1 Phycisphaeraceae bacterium | reverse complement strand
GATTTGATCGGTTCGACTTGTTCCCATTTGCCATATTGTTCGGCATGACGCGCAGCCATCTCCGCAATCTCGGCGGCCAGCTTCCTGTAGTCTGGCGGCGATGATGCCTTCTTCGCCTGACGCTGTAGCGCCTCAACCGCAGTTTTTGCCTGGTCCACTTCCTTCTTCAGCACACCACCGGATTGGGCGTACTTCTTCTCGCGCTCAACCTGATGTGCCCCATCCGACATCTTTTTGAGTGATTCACGCAAACGTTCCAACTGATGCGGCAGAATGGCGTGTTCGGTACGCTCAGTCAGTTTCTTGAATGCGGCGGCTCGTTGAGCCATCAGCTTCTCGCGCGCTTTAGCCATCTTCGCCACATTCTTTCGAAGATCGTTTTCACGACGTGCTTCTTCTTGACGTTGAAGCTGCCGGGCCTGCTCACGTGGTAAGCGAATGCGCTGGCGACGCTGACGCTCGGCTTCCTTGCGCTGCTGTTCACGTGCCTGAACCAATTCCGTTTGTTCCTGTTCGGCCTGGCGGTCGTACAGCATGTCCGTGCGTGCCCAGGGCTTTAGCATGAACAGACCCACGACATGCGCGACCAGCGAAATCACCAGCAGCACGGTGAACCAGCGATGTTTCAAACTATGTGTGTGGTCCAAGCCACGCATCGGCTATTCCCTACCATCAGCTACTGACGGTTGTAACGGTTGTCGTATGTGCGAATGCCTACGTTATGCATGCGGTTGAACTGCGCGAGATCGAGCACCTGAACCACATACACAAAGGGGGTTTGAAAATCGGCATCGAGGCGAATGCGGCGTTCCGGGTCAACCACCGACACCTCGCGCATGCGGTGGTGCAACTCATTCAGCGAAACACCCACGCCCTGCCAGAAGAAATCGCCCTGCTCATTCACGCCAAGCACCAGCGTATGCTCATCGGGAATCAGTTTGACGGCCGAAACAGACTCCGGCGGAATGATGTCGATATCTTGCGAATCTTTGCGCAACATCGTGGCCACCAAAAAAAAGATCAGCAGCAGAAATACCGCATCGATCATGGGGCTCATCATGACCTCGGCGGCATCTTCCTGTTTTCGATGAATGCGCATCAAGTCCGTCCGTTAGAGCTTGCCATCACGCATGCGAGTGCGCACGTGGCTCAATCCATGGTGTTGCAGCATGTCGAGTACATTGATCACGGTTTGGAACGGCGTGTACTGTTCAACAACCAGCTCGACGGGGGCATTGGCCCCACGCTCGGTGATCAACGTGATGAGCATCGGTGACACTTGCTCGACACGCTCAAACCGCATCACTCCCGATTCAGTACGCCCGGATTCGCGGTGGACTGAACCATCCTGGCTGAGCCCAAGCGCGTAAGTGTCTGCCTGAACCTGTTTCGACACGGATGCGGTGGGATCAGCCAAAGTGACCGGAATCTGTCGTTCCCACCGTTTGATCATGCTGGTCGCGAGGAAGAAGATCAGCAGCAAAAATACACAATCGATCAATGGCGACATCATGACCGCAGCCTCGGTGTTCGATCGCTTGCGCCGGCGCATGCGCATCAGTCGTCTCCATTCTGCTTCACAATTTGCCGATCGCGTTTGGTGATGAACCATGCACTGAACAGGCCATCGGTTTCACGCTCGAGTTGCTGGGTAATCACATGCACCCGATGTTTGAACGCGTGGTAAAGCGCAATCGCGGGAATGGCGAGAATCAGGCCCACCGCCGTGGTGATCAGCGCTTTGCTGATTGAGCCGGCTAACATCGATGCGCCGCCCTCATCGCCGTAAACTTTTACCATCTTGAATGCCTGGATCATGCCGATCATCGTGCCCAGCAGACCCAACAACGGCGCTAACGCCGCGATGACGGCAAAGGGCGTGCAGCGTTGTTCCTGGTCAATGATGTCGCGCGCACCAAGATCACCTGCCGCCTGCGCCAACAATTGTGGATCGGCATCACGGTGTTCAACCAGATACGAAACAACACGAGATAACGTGCCTGGTTTCGCACGACATGCGGCCAGCACACCTTCGTGATCTCCCGCCAGGAACATTGGTTCTACTTTTCGCGCCAAGCCTAAGGGAACGAACTTCTGCCGCCGAAGCACAATCAGGCGTTCAATGGCGAACGCCAGCATGGCGACACTTAACGCACCCAGCGCCCACATGGTGGCTCCACCATGCATGAGTTCCTCAAACCAATTCACGGTCACGAGATCAGCTCCATCATCGGTCGTGATGGGAACTGTAAGTGACGTGTCGGCCGTCTGCTCAACAGCCGTTTCATCAGCGGCCTGGGATACACCATCAGGCGCTACGGATACCTGCGAGGGCGAGGCATCCTGAGCGCGAAGCGTCGTGGTGCCCAGACCGACCATGCAGAGAAACAGCGTGAACGCGATGGCAGATCGCGTAATCCATGCGGCGTTAACTTGCAACTTCAATAGCTCCTGTCTGTGAACAGTCAGCGTGTATGGCGGGTGGCTACTCACCACCTGCGCGGTAAACAGGCAGGTGGTAATTTTTCAATTCTTTGCGAAAAAGCTTGCGTGTCTGTCCCTGTTGGATTTCTTCAACAATGGTATTGAAGTGCCAACGGTCCCAGTGATAGAACCCCAGCGTAAACGACGCTTCAGCATTGATAACTTTGAACATGGGTGGATCGAGTTTCTGGTTCTTCCATGACTGGTAGCTTACACCGCCCAGAACTTCGACTTTTGCACCATTCTCAGCAATCACGTGAGTGGCGCGTCCCTCAGTTTTCAATCCAAGAATCCAAAGTTGCCCGCCGTCGGTCACGTGTATCATGTCAGCGCGGGGCGACTCGGGGTTGTAATGCCTCGCCCATACCTTTTCTTCGCGACCAACGGTCAGCGTGTTCGGGCGACCACCGGTCAGGTCCTCGATAAACCAACGCGTACCGGGCGTGTTGCGTTTCATACGATGCGTGCCGTGTCCCAGGTTACTCAGAACAACAACCGCATGACTTTTGTTTTCGAACGTGCAGACTGCCGGCCGATCCCAACCGCCGAACAGGAAGAAACGTTCAAACACGATCGCATCGCTAGTTAAGTTTTCCAGAGTGAACACGGCAGCGCCGCCGTCAAGAGCCAGCGCTGGCGTTAGCTTGAAACTAAGCGAACACGCCATACCGATGATGCGACGAATGTTGCCATGTACCCGAATGGGTTTGCTGATCTGATAGTCGCCCTTACGGAAGTAGATGGTGGTTGCACCCGTTTCCGCAGCTTTGTCGATCGCGTCTTGCAATTCATCCGAGACATCCTGCTTACCCTTTTTTCCCTTGCCGATACCAATCCATTTCGTCAGATCAGTTTCCCAGGGAATCGCAGGCGGTTCCTCAACAGACAGGCGCAATGTGTGCGCATCGCCTTTACCCAGTAAGCGATAGCCAGTAAGCGGGAACATCTCGCCGTGCGCATTCAATTGGTAAGTTTTGTCTTTGGTGTCCTGAGCCAGGCTGGCGTAACCGACTTGAGTCACATCGCGCAGGAACACTTTCTTGCTCTGAAACTGAATGGCTGGCCCATCAACGGGTTGGTCGGTGGTGAAGTCGGCGTCAATCAACGTGAGGTGACCATGCTTGCCATTGCGGAACGCAAGCGGTGCGTTGCGGGTATGTAGTTTGCGGATGGTAAGCCGACCTGTGGGGTTATCAAACGCTACCTTCCGGGGGTTGATCAGGTTAATGTGTTCGAGCACCAGACTGAAGGTATTGCCCGTGACGACACTGCGATCGAAACCTTCGACCGTGATGTGCTGGATGAGGCCGGGACCGTTCTGGCTCTGACGCAAATCCAAACCGATGGCTCCCCGCTTCCGGGGGTCGCTGCTGCGAATGGTGACGTTCCGCATAGTGCCCGTGTTGTTGGTGAAGTAGCGGAAACCCGCGGCCCCAGGGTTACCTTTGCCCACATCAATCGTGAGTTGCCGCACGTTGGTATGCATGGCATCACCGGTGCTTTTGCCCTGATACGTAGAAACAAGCACTTTCGGTTTGACTGGATTATCAAAGCCCGGTGCGTTGTCTTTCAGTTTGATGATCGTGCCTGCTCTGCTTTGTCCCTGCAGTTGCAGGAACCGGTCGCGGCTGTGGGGTTTACCGTTCAGAATGCCGATGCTGTCGGAAATGAGGTACGTCCCGTTAGGAAAGTAAATCGTTCGCATCCGATTTTCTTCGAGCGCGCGTCGCAACGCATCCGTGTCATCGACCTTACCATCGCCAACCGCACCGTATTTGGTTTTCACGTTAACCACAGCATCAGCGGGGAAAACAAAGTCATCGGCAAGTGCTGCCGGGCAGAGCAGTAGAGATATCACAATCGTGATCAGCGTCACGTGAGTCATGCCATTCCTATCGGTTCTGTATTTCATCCAAGGAGCGTGTCGAAACGAGACATCAGGGTTTCACATACTTATAGAAGTTCTTTCCATATTTCGTGATGGCGGTGCGATAAACATCTTCGGTGATGATGCTCACGCTGTTATCAACAAAAGCCACGTTTTGCCGCATTTCATCACCGTGTCTCATCACTAGGTATTTGCTCTCAAGAAAGTCTTTCAAAGGTTCTTTGTAAGTCTGCATGCCACGCACGTGCGTCTCGGCGTTATTCTGCGGTGAGCCTGATTGCCAACGATCAATTTTTTCAAAGTACATGGGCATAGACGCACGAAACGTGCTCAGTCTTGCGAATCTGCCCTGTTTATTCTTGCCGCCTGGTGGTCCCTCTCCCATCATTCCTTCATGCATCATGAAGCAGACTCTGGCGCGCCCATTCTTGCTGAACGGGGTTGCGTTCATTTGCCACGGGTCGTCGATGTGTTTGACTGCATTATCTGCCGAGGGACATATCAACACTTCGGGGCTACGATTGGCAGCGTTATATATATCTTTGTTCTTGATGTATCCGTCGATGTAATCCAGTTCCACAAAGCAGAGGAACCACTCCTGCATGCCTGTTCCATCTCGCGAACCCCACCAGGGCGGGCGTACGTAACCCGCATACGAACTGGCATACATCAACTGAGATAAGCCAACTTGTCGCATGGATGTGCGGCACAAAGTTTCACGCGCCACATCACGTGCTTTGTTCAAAGCAGGTAAGAGGATCGAAATCAGCAGCGCGATGATCGCCACCACCACCAGCAGCTCCACCAGCGTGAAACCTTGACGGATTGTCGGTGATGGGGCGCACTGAGTCATGATGGTTACTCCATGGCCACTTTTGCCAAAAGCCTACATGCGTAGTTTCATGCGGCACGCGAATGACGGCGTACCATCAACACGCAGCCTACACCAACCAGTGCCAGTGATGCCGGTTCGGGAATCACCGTGATACTGCCTGAACCGCCGTTGACGATGTTGGCATCGTGAGCGGCATTCAGTTCAGCAAAGGTGTAGGTGCCGGGCGCATAGTTTGTGCCGCCGATGTTCAGGGCAGACACCGTGTGATCCTGGTCGAGTACAAGCAGACCTTCGATAACCAGACTTTGCAACATGGCAATGTCGTAATCCACATCCAGCGTGATGCCCAAGCCGATATCTACTGAGCCGGTGCCCAAAGAGCCATCGGACACCGCGAGCAACGAGCCGTTCTCACCAGAAGCTGAGCGATTGACATCCCAGTTACCGGAGAAGGTATTGTTCACGCCGCGCAGGATGACTTTGTTGTCATCGTCGAGTTCGACCAGCAGGTCTGCACTGCCGGTGATGGTGGAGTTCAAACCAATGCTTTTGTTGATAGAGCCACCGGCGGTGTTTCTGATAGTCGAATTGGCCAACACGTTGATCGTGCCGGCTAAGTTGATGTCACGGCCATTCTGATTGGTATCGTGATCGATGCGGCCCCCATTCAGAATCAGGTTGACCGTGTGCACACCATTGTCGCTTCCGATCAACCCCAGCTCGCCATCGGAATTGATGGTGAGAGAATCGCCAGCAAACGTACTGGAGGTGGTGAAGTTTCGATTGGTGATGCGGGTACCTGTTGCGGGTGTTCCCACAAAGTAGTCGTTCCCGGAGGAGGCGGCGTTACCATCGCTCCATTGGTTGGCGTCTTCGTGCCATTGCCTGCCATCCAAAACAAGATTGATATTGGCTGCCTCTGCCATGGTGGTGGTGGCCATACCAATCAATAAACTCATGGCCAATGCGTAAAACTTCATCATGTTCCTCCTGATGGGGCGAAAGTGTTCATCGCGCGCTTTGTGCATTTCACTTTTCTTATATGCATCACAATGACACACCATGCGGTTCAACCTGATGAGCCACACGCCCATCAGTCGAGTAGATTAAACTTGCAACGGCGCAGGTGCGGTCGACGCACCGGCGGTAAAATCGAACACAATGCACTCGGTCGTTTGCTCGGTTTTAGGTCGGGCGAGTTTGCGCAGCAGCATGCCGACTGCTGCTGCCCCCATGCGTGCTTCGGGCACCAGTGCGGTGGTGATCTGCAGGCCCATGAACATTGGTTCTCCGGCAAAGCTGCAAATCGAAAGATCGCTGGGAACGGTCATTCGGTGATACGCCGTTGCTTTGAGGACTTCAAACAATGACGTTTCGCCATAGCCGACTACGGCCGTGGGACGGTTTGCGTTATCAAGTAAATCACGCCAATGCGCCTCACGCTGTCCCAGAGACAGTTCCGAGCCAATGAACTGCGTGGGCAAACCTGCACCGCGCATGGCACGCTCGTAACCAGCCAAACGATGCGCGTGGCTGTAGTGACTGCCCCCTTCTTCCGTGTCGAAGAAGTAGTCGACGTAGACGATGCGCCGGTGGCCGCGCTCGAGCAGGTAACATGTGATGTCGTAGCCAGCTTGTTCATCATCCGGGCGCACGGTGTTGCGCGGCAGATCGGTATTCAGCCAGACGGATGGCAGTCCATAGTCTTGAATGAGATCGAGCAGGCGTTGGGGGAAGCCGTAGGTGT
>JANQFT010000441.1 GCA_028277685.1 Phycisphaeraceae bacterium | reverse complement strand
CTGCCGCTGGGGCGGTTGTAGTAGCTGTTCGGGTTCGAGTTTCGGTAGGTTGAGTTGTTTCGCAACCACTGTGATGTTTGCACGGTGGTGCGGCGGGTGCGTTGGTTATGGTGGATGTCGGCGGCAATATCTTTGCCCATGGAAATGCTGATACCGGTGTCGGTCGTGGTGGTTTGGCTGGTGTAGGTACCACCTGCGCCATGGGTAACGTAGCGCGGGATGGACTGGGTGCGCAGCGCCGCTTTGCGACGCAGGAACATGTCGGTTTCGGAAATGCCGATACGGCGATGCACATAGTTGGGTGCGCGTATCACCAGGCGGCCGCTGTGATAAGTGATGCGTCCGGCCGTGCCGCCGTTCAGTTCCCAGATGTTTGGTTCGATGGTGCGGCGAATCAGATCGGCAATCAATTCACCACGTTCGGTGCGCGCGAGGCGTTGTTTATCATTACTGCTGTCGGTGTTGAACAGACTGTTGGAGTTGTTGCTGTCGGAAATGCGCGACAGGTCGAACTTCGGCGCGTTGTTGAATTGCGGCACGGGGTGCAGCAGGTCGGCAATCAGATACACCTTCACCACCGGATTCGCATTCGCCTGCTTGCGCGTGAGTAGTTGCACATACGTGCGCGATGATTCGATCATCAACGGTTCATCGCCACTTATCTGCATCAGTGCGATGCGCAACGCGCGAGCGACAGAAACATTGCGGAGCGTGACCGTGATGGATTGGTTGATATCAACGCCGTCTTGCTCGATGCGTTTCCAGTCGGCCACCAGATCAAGTGAACCCATCTGTGCGATGGTGGTGAACACCGATTGCGCGGGCGCCTGCCGCATGTCGATGTTGATCACTTTCTTCAGGGCGATTTCCGCGGTCGGCCTGGATTGCTGTTCGATGGGGCGAAGCGACTGCGACATGGTTGCGGGAACAAACGTGAGGCATGATCCGATGACAACGCTCAGCAGAGAAAAGCGCATGGTGGACCTCCGTCGCTCATCTTGTGGTGTATCGGCTACCTGATTGTAGACGGGTGAGCGGGGTGGGGGTTCCCGGGAATATTAATGTGAAAAAACCCACGCATGGCTATGCGTGGGCTTTGGGATGATTTACTCAAGACTCGAGACTCAAGACTTCTACTACGCACCGACAGCGAAGCGGACGAAGGTGTTGATCTTGCCGCCTTCGGGCAGGGCATCGCCGACCTTGGTTTTGGCTTCCATCTCGCGGACGTAGACCTGACCAAGCAGCGTGTTTTCGCCGATCCACTTGTTCAACTTGCCGGTGGCCATCTTTTCAGCGATCTCAGCGGGCTTGCCGGATGCTTCGGCTTCGGCCACGGCTTCGGCCTTGACCTTTTCGATGGCGTCTGCGGGCAGGCCGGCTTCATCCACGGCGGCGGGGATGGGCACATGTGCGACCACGTGCTGGCAGATGCCGGTCAGCAGATCATCAGACAGGTCGCCTTCACCGGTCACGATCGCGCCGACGGCGCCGTTGTGGTGAACGTAGCTGCCGAGCTTGGTGCCGGTGAGCTTGGTGCCACGGGCGAAACTGATGTTTTCTTTGGTGCTGATGCGCAGGTCGTCGACGATGGCGGTGATCGCATCGTTGGCGGTGACTTCACCTTCATCACAGGTCAGGGCGATGTCGGCCATCTTCTGCACGGCCTGGGCGAAGTCATCGTTACGGGCGACGAAGTCGGTTTCGCAACGCACTTCGATGATGACGATCGCACCATCGCCGGCGGCGGTGGCGACGAGACCTTCCGCGGCGGCGCGGTCGGAGCGTTCATCCATCTTGCCCTTCAGCTTCTTGCGCAGCACTTCCACGGCGGCATCCATGTCGCCATCGGTTTCGGTGAGCGCCTTTTTGCACTCCATCATGCCCAGACCCGTGCGCTGACGCAGGGCCATGACGTCTTTGGCTGAGATTGCCATCACAAACCTCCGAGGATGCGGTCTTGTAAGAAGAGGTCAGGATCAGGAGTCAGTGGTCAGCTGAAGCAAACCAATTCTGACTCTGACCGCTGATCTCTGACCTCTGCGGTTCTGTACCTTACCACCAACGCCGCGCGGCGTTTGGTGAGTTATTCGTTGGCGGGTTTTTCCGGAGTGGCGTCAGCAGGGGGGGCCGGGGCGTCGGCTGCGGGGGCAGCTTCGGCGGCAGGCGCTGCATCCTGCTGCTGGGCGATGACTTCCGCGGCCACGGCCGGGGCATCGGTCTGCACCATGGGGGCGGCCTTACGCTCGGCCTCTGCTTCTGCTTCAACAGCGGCTCGTTCGGTTTCCGCGGCCACGGGACTCATGTCGTCCGAACGGTACTGGCTACGACTGCTGCGACGACGCTGACGACCGCCATCACCACCTTCATCGCCTTCACCCTCGGCACGCTGCTTCTGGGCACGGGCGGTCTTGCCTTCGGTGATCGCATCGCCGAGCTGACGAATGATCAGGTCGATCGCACGCATCGCATCATCGTTGCCAGGGATGGGAATGTCGGCCTGGTCCGGGTCGCTGTCGGTATCGATCAGGCACACGGTGGGAATGCCGAGCTTCTTCGCTTCAGCCAGGGCGTTGTGTTCACGACGCACGTCGATCACAACCACCGCGCCAGGCAGACGATCCATCACGCGGATACCGTTGAGGTTGCGGAAGATCTTGCGACGTTCGCGCGAAAGCTGCGATGCCATTTTCTTGGAGTAGTTCTGCCACTCTTCACTTTCCATCAGCGCTTCGAGTTCTTCCAGGCGCTTCAGGCGGGCGCGGATGGTGCGGAAGTTGGTCAGCGTGCCGCCGAGCCAACGCTCGGTAACGTAGGGCTGCTTCAGTTCATCGCACAGCGACTCGATGCCGGGGCGGGCCTGTCGCTTTGTGCCGACGAACAGCACATCTTTGCCGCCGGACACGGTGCGGGTGATGAACTTCTTGGCCAGCAGCAGGCCTTTGACGGTTTGGCGGACATCGATGATGTGGATGCCGTTGCGCTTGCCGTAGATGTACGACTGCATCTTCGGGTTCCACCCAGCGGTACGGTGACCGTAGTGGATACCGGCTTCGATCAGTTCCTGGACAAACTTGGCCATGGGATATCAACCTCCGATGCGAAGCATCGCGCTTCGCACAGCGACACCGGCGATGATGCCCGACCGGTTGGCACCTTCGCCCAAGGGCGCTTGGGTGAAAAGGCTTCGGGGTCAAAACGACCCAGGTTCAATCGGCTGATGTTGCGGAAAACACTTCCGCGAGCCGCCAGCGCCGGCCGCACTGGAACGGGGCATTGTACCGATCTGACCAAATCATGCAAAGGGGATGGATTTCCTTTGCGCCTCTGCGCCTCCGCGGTTCAATTCCGGGGTGTCCGATAACCACCTGGACCGGAAATATCCGCAAATTCATGCCAAACAGGCGCTAACGTGGCCGCCTCTCGCTGGCCGATATCACCAGTGGTCGACACTTCTAAAGGGGACGTGCCGACCGACCCGCCGGGCGAGCAGAGGCTGACGACGCATGAATCCGTATCTCAAGACCAAAGTCCTCACCGCCAGTCCACAAGAGCTGCGGCTCATGCTGTACGAAGGGGCGATTAAGTTCTGCCGCCAGGCCCACCATGCGATCGGTCAGAGCGATTGGGAAGGCATGTTCAACGGCCTGCAGCGGGCTCAAAAAATCGTGCTCGAACTGGGCAACAGCCTCAAGCATGATGTCGATCCGGAACTCACCGAAAAACTCGCCGCCCTGTACAGCTACATCTACCGCCGTTTGGTCGACGCCAACATGGAACGCGATGCCTCGCCCGTCGAGGAATGCATCGAACTGCTCGAGTACCAGAAGCACACTTGGCAGATGGTGATGGCCAAGTTCAACGAAGAAAACGGCGAACCTGCTCCGCAAGCCGATGCTGCCAAACCGCCGGCCGAAGCGCCGAACCCCATCGGCCGCATCGACCCCACGCAAGAAGCCAAGCCGACTTCACGCCTCAGCGTGCAGGGGTAAACCATTGCCTATCTCGAATCGCGTATTGCGTATGTGAATACAGATCAGCAATACGCAATCAACAATTCCAACTGCTCGCGTTACATGCTATCGCTTGCGTGGCGGCGGCCCTGTCGGCGCTTCATCTTCGGTGATGTAGCCATCACGATTGCGATCGAAACGAGAGAAGTGACTGGACGGCCCTCGGAATTCGCTGCGGGAGACTTTGTCATCGCCATTGCGGTCTTCGCGCTGAATGAATGGGTGCGTCGATTCACCCCCGCCCCCGGAAGGCGATGATGCGGAAGCGGGTGCGTTGCGGGGCTGGGTGTATTGCATTTCAACTGTTGGGCCGCTTGTACGTTGTGTCACTTGCCCGCCACGCACGCAGCGCACCAGGTTCAGGATGCGCACCACATCGCCCTGCGGTCCGCGCCCGCCGGCGTAACGCGATGGATCACCGCTTTTCGGATCTGAACGCTGAGAGCCGGCGCCATGGACATCCATCAGCGTCTTGTTGTTGCTGCCCGGTCGTCCCATATATCCAAGGCCGCGACCGAACGGGATGTACACCGCCTGCGAAGCTGAACTCACTTTGCAGTGCGAGGTGCTGGTCCAGTAGTAGCCGTAATCGTGCTGGCCGCCCTCGTTGCGCATCGGCGTGGCGATGAAGACTGGGTCGATCGCGGCATTGTTGGTCGTATCCGGTGAGCGCGTGTAATCGACGATGCTCTGCAGTTCCTTCGCGTTGGGCAATCGCCAGTCACTCTTGCCCGCATAGCGCAGGTTTTCCGCCCATTTCAGGGCCTGCTGCCAGTTCATCTTGCCATCACGCTTCGTGCCAGCTTTGAGAGCGGCGCTATCAACCTTCATCCACGTCAGACCAGTCGCGCGATCGGTGATGGTGCCATCGCCGTTGTCGACGAAATCGTTCTTTCCATATTTGGTATTGTCGCGCACGTAGATCACGTAGTACTTCTTCGTTCTTCCACGCGGATCGCGCCCGGTGGGGTAACCTTTAATGCGGCCGTCGGCGAAGTTCACCCCCACCATCGCTTTCTGACCGTTCATCACCTTGTCCACGTAGATGGTGCTGGTGGCCCATTGTGAATCGATGATGCGATCACCTTCGCTCGTCTTGCCGTAGCTGAACTTGAAATAGCGCGTGTCGATAAACGGGCGTTGCTGTGAAGTGTCTGTGTTCCTTGGGTCGGGGTCGGTGCCGCTGAAGTGGATGAGCGAGTACAACTCTTTCACGCTGGGTAAACGCCAGTCTTCGTATCCTCCGGTGCGACACGTTGCCGCGCCGGCTACCGCCTGCGCATAGGTCTTCTTCGAGCCGGGGTCTGCCTGCCACATCAGGCCGGTGTTCAGGTCGATCACCGTGCCATCGTTATTGGCTTGGTACTTCGGTTGATAACCGGCGTACTGAGCATCCTGCCCGAAGAACGACCGACCGCGCGATGGATAACGAATTTCCGTGCGGTTGTCGTAACATCTGATCTGACCGGTATCAACGATGGGATACGTCACCAAA
>JANQFT010000394.1 GCA_028277685.1 Phycisphaeraceae bacterium | reverse complement strand
CACGATGGCGAGCACGATGCCGGTGACGGCCGCCCAACCGATGGAATAGGAATATTCCAGCGTGGGTTCAGGACCACGATGCACGAACGCGAGCCGCGTGTGTTGGCTGAGCCACGCGAAGAACATCGCCACCAGCATCGACAACACGATGCCGCCGATCAGCCCTTCCCATGTTTTGCCCGGACTCAGCCAGGGGATGAGCTTTCGTTTGCCGATCGCGCGACCGGTGAAGTACGCACCGATGTCGCAGCTTTTGCAGATGAGCAGAATGGCCAGCACCGTCCACGGGCTGTGCCAGCGCCGCATCGCCAGGTAGAAGCCCGGCATCAAGCCGAGCAATACCACCGCGAACATCGTCGCCCCACCGGCTGCGATCGCGCCTTTCGGTTCCGCGTTGCGTACATGCCAGAGTAATGTGCCGACGAACGCCGCGATCAACACCGAAGCGATGATGGTCGCGCCGGTGGAAGCCTTCATCGCCTGCGGCGTGGCGTAAACCGCCAGGCATGCTGCAATCGCCGCGATGGTGACCACCCACGTATGACACATCACCCCGTCGGCCCGGAGAAAACCCGCCAGTTCGCGCGAGGCCAGGGGAATCAGCAGAAACAGCACCACCGCCGCCAGCACCATGCCCGAGGGGGCATAACTGCGTCCCATGAACAGGTCGCTCAGCATTCCCCGCAACGTGGAATGATCGAGTGCGCTATCCGCCCAGAACGCACCGAACGCGAAGGCGATCATGAGCGGGCCGAAGATAAGGCGGTATTTCAACATGCGGGGATTTTAACCGCAGAGACGCACGATGACACAGGCATCAAGGCATCGAGCCACCAAGTCATCGAGGAGTACTTCGTTCGTTGGCCCGCCTAGATGGCTTGGTGCCTTGATGGCTCGATGGCTATTTCAATTCATCACCGAGGCTCGACTGCGCCGAACCTTCGGTTGCGCCCCGCGAAGTTCCGCAAGGCTTCACGCAGGTGGTCGCAGGAGAAGTCGGGCCAGTAGGCATCGGTCACCCAGAGTTCCGCGTAGCTGATCTGCCAGAGCAGGTAATTGCTGAGCCGCATTTCGCCGGCGGTACGAATCAATAGGTCCGGATCGGGCAGCCCCCCCGTGTACAGTGCATCGCTGATTGTTGTTTCATCGATGTCTTGCGGTTTGATGTCGCCATCGGTCACGCGCTGCGCGATGGACTGCACCGCATCGATGATCTCCGCCCGGCTACCGTAATTCAGGGCCAGCGACATCGTCATGCCAGTGTGATCTTTGGTCACCTCGAGCGTGGTGTCGATTTCATCGAGTACCGTTTGCGGTAAACCTTCGCGCTTGCCCACGTGACGAAAGCGCATGTTGTTGTCGATCAGCAGTTGCCGTTCGCGCCGCAGGTATTCCGGGCAAAGCTCCATGAGGAAGCCGACTTCGCTGTTGGGCCTGGTCCAGTTCTCGGTGCTGAAGGTATACAACGTGAGCGCTTCCACACCGAGGTTGCAGCAGAGCTTGATGATGGGGATGAGCGCTTCGGCCCCCGCCGCGTGACCCTTCGAACGATCATACCCTTTCGCTTTGGCCCAGCGCCCGTTGCCATCCATGATGATGGCGATGTGCCGAGGAATGGCCCCCGGAAGTTGGTCTTTGGACAAACCAAGTGCTTCGAGTTCCCGTCGGGCGTCTTCAGTCTGCGGGGGTGTGAATGTTTTGCTCATCAGGAACCTTGTTGAACCACAGAGGCGCAGAAAAGAGTTGACAGGATTTACAGGATGAACGGGATTGTTGAATCAGAACCATCCGGTCAATCCTGTTCATCCTGTCCACTCTGCGTTCTCCGCGTTCTCTGCGGTTAGGTCATTTGCGGAACAAGATCTGATCGCGTCGGCGACCTACGCACACTACGCTGACCGGCACGTTCAGGTTCTTTTCGATGAACGCAAAATAGGCTTTCGCTTCGTCGGGCAGTTCGTCGAACGTTTTGCACTCACCGGTCGGGCCAGCGAAACCGGGCAGTTCTTCGTAGACCGGTTCGACATCGGCGAGCACCTGTGCGTCAGCGGGGAAGCCGTCGAGCAGTTCACCTTTGTACTTGTAACCGGTGCAGAGCTTCAGCGTTTCGATGCCGGCCAGCACACTGATACCGGTGCAGCAGATGTCGGTCACGCCGCCGAGTTGCGTGGTGTATTTGAGGGCGACCAGGTCCATCCAACCGGTGCGGCGCGGGCGACCTGTGGTGGTGCCGTATTCGTTGCCACGATCGCGAATGCCCTGGCCGATGTCATCGTGCAGTTCGGTGGGGAACGGTCCGCCGCCGACGCGCGAGGTGTAGCACTTCGCCACGCCGTAGATGGTGGGAATGCGTCCGCCGGGCGTGCCGCTGCCGGGATAGATGCCCAGCGAAGTGCAACTGCTGGATGTGACAAACGGGTACGTACCGTGGTCGATATCAAGCAGGGCTGCGTTTGCCCCTTCGAACAACACGCGTTTGCCATCGGACATCGACGAGTGAATCAACTGCATCGCTTCACACACATGCGGGCGCAGGCGATCGAGATACGCACCGTATTCGGCGATCACTTCCTCGGCATCGAGCAGGGTGAATGCCACGCCGCCCTGCTCAGCCAATGCGGCAAGTACCGCGTTCTTCACTTTCACCACGAACTTCACCTTTTCAGCAAAGCGATCGGGATCGATCGCTTCGGCAAAGCGCATGGCGGTGGTGCGTTGCGCCTTGTCGGCGTAGCAAGGACCAATGGCGCGCCCTGTGGTGCCGATCATCTTCGCATCGCCGCGCGCCGCAGCCACCGCCGATTCCAGCAGCGCATCCTCCAGCTTGTGCCACGGCATCACGATGTGCGCGCGATTACTGATGCGCAGGTTCGCCCCCACGGTTTGCCCGCGTTCGGCCAGGCCGTCGATCTCGCTGAGCAGACCTTTGGGATCGACGACGACACCGTTGCCGATGATGTTGATCTTGTCGCTGTAGAGGATGCCGCTGGGCAACAGGTGCAGGGCGTATTTTTCATCGCCCACGTGTACGCTGTGGCCAGCATTGTTGCCGCCGTTGTAGCGCACGACCAGGTCGTGTTGTTCGGTGAGCAGGTCGACGAGTTGGCCCTTGCCTTCATCGCCCCATTGCAGGCCATTGACGGCGGTGTGTTGTGTGGACATGGTGAACTCCTTCTTATTGAACCACCAAGGCACCAAGGACACCAAGGAAAAACTAATGTCGACAGGATCAACAGGATGAACTGGATCGTATGCGCAGAATTATCCAGTCAATCCTGTTCATCCTGTCCACTTTCTGATCCTGGTGCCCTTGGTGCCTTGGTTGTTCACCTCACTGGAGGCATGAAAAAATCCTCACTCGCACATCGGCGGGGTGAGGACGAGCTTTGCCTTATCCTTCGTTTGAAGGGATCCGCATCCCGCACGTGCGGGAAGGCTCGTCGCGAATCTGTCAGTTTTAACCGCGGGGCATGATAACACGCCGCGGCTGGGGATCAAGCAAGAACTGGCGCAATTGGTGCGGCCCGCTTAAGCGGGCCGCACCGCAGACTCCTAAACCAGCCCCAGCGCCTCCGCATCGCGCCGGGAAAGCATCACCGCATCGCCATCGCTGTCGGTGTACTCACTTACCGTGCCATCACGCTTCCAACTGCGATCACAGCGCGGCTCGTTCGTCAGGTCGGCCACATCAATCGTTTCATTGCCATCATCAATGAACTCAAACCGACTCACGCCGCACAGGTCGGCCATTTCCCCCCGGAAGTTATTCACGATGGCAAACACTTCA
>JANQFT010000376.1 GCA_028277685.1 Phycisphaeraceae bacterium | reverse complement strand
AGCGCGATCTCCAGATGATCCAGTTCCACCTTCCGCGGGGCCTGGTGCTGGATGGTGTCGAAGTCGGTGCGGAGGTAGCCATCGTCATCGATGAAGGTGATCAGATGTTCGCCGGCAACACGCAGGTCATCGGGCAGGTCGATGTATCGCCATTGATCGAGCAGTTGATCGGTGAGCGAGGCGCCGCGGGCAGCGGTGTTGGCCATGGCGTCGATCTTGCCATCGCGTTCACCATCGTTGCGGACGCGGGGTCGGTAGTCGGCCGAGCCATCGAGGTTGTCGCGCCATTCATTGCCGTATTGGTCGGCGGCATCGTCGAGTCGTTCAAAATCATCGCGGTTGCCGGCTGCAGCGTCGTCAGCCACGAGCATGGGGGCATCACCTTCGGTGGCGGCACCGGGATCGTGATCCTGCTCGAGCCGCTCGACGCGGTCTTCATCGGCTTCGACCTGGGCGAGTTCGAGCGTGGGGTTCTCGCTCATCTCCTGCTCGATACGTTCTTCGAGTGCGAGTGCGGGCAGTTGGAGGATTTCCATGGACTGAATCATGCGCGGCGACAGCTTCATCTGCTGCGACATCCGCATGTGTTGTCCGGCATCAATCCGCATGGTCGATCCTTGGGGCCGCGGGCCTGGGGCCGTGGGCCGAGGGTTTGTATTTCAGGCGTGCGGGGAATCGTATCTCCCTAGGCCCCAAGCCCTTGACCCAAGGCCCTCACGTTGGCACGCTGATTGCTGCACGTCAGCATAGCGTCACCACCCCGCCTGACAACAGCATCGGCCAATTCTGGCAGTGAATTTGCTGGCCGTAGATGGAAAAGCAAGGTTAAGTGCTGGTGAATCCGAGACTTCCCGACAAGACAGGTCACAGACTCAGCCCGCAATTTGAGGGCAGACGGGATCCGCTGAAAACGTATCACCGGTAACAGCATGAGACAGGCAGCGCAACCCACCGACGCAACTGGTGGCGTGGGGGCAGCAACGGCAATCTTCGGGGATGCGCTGTTCATCACGCAGGTCGCGAAGCACCACGCTCGATTGATAGATATTGAGCAGCGTGGCGGGGAAAAGCTGCCCGACGGAAATCGGCATGCGACGACAAGGGTAAACCGTGCCATCGGGCATAAGTGCAATCAATCGATCACCCGCGGAACAGCGATACGGTTTGCCCCCACCGACGAGAAACTGTAACGCGCGGCGCATGGTGACGGTGGTTGGACTGAACAGATACCAGGATGCGTAACGACGAGCACGACGGATGATCTCCAGATACTCGCGGAACTGTTCTAAGGTAAGTGACTGCAACTGAGAACCGCGACCATGAGGAACCAGGCGATCTGTCCACACGTGATGAACACCCCATCGACAGCACGCACGCACCACTCGGCCAAACTGTTTGTAGTTGCCTTGATGCGCAGTAAACGACACGCTGGTGCGAACACCCGCACGTTGCAGATGACGCACCGCGTTTGCCACGCGATCGTAATCGCCATCGCCGCGCAAGGCATCGTGTGTTGGCCGATCACCATCGATACTCAACTGCACGTAAGCGGGATGGAACCGGGCAATGGCACGGGCTTGTTTGCGATCGATCGTTACCCCGCTGGTGAGAATTGCCCACCGACACCAGCTGCGTTCAGCCCCAAGTGCTTCGGTCAGTTGAAAGAAGCCGGAATGCAGTAATGGTTCACCCCCGGTGATGGTGATCATACCGCGGGCCGGCGTGTTGTCTGGTAAACGTGCTCGAGTAAGTTGCCTGAACTGTTGGATGACTGGCTGAAAATGGTCTGTTGCACACTCACCTGCTTCGTCGGCTTGGTAACAATGTCTGCATCGGTTCACGCAACGATGCGTGATGTGCCACTGCAAAGTCATCACGTCAGGTACGCGGTCAGATGTCATCCGCCACAGCCGCCCCACCACCCGTGGCCACCGTGGCCACTGCCCAGCGAGAAGCCATGCATCCCCCAGATGCCCACCAGGAAAGCCCCAACCATCGTGGCAATCAGATATCCAGTGTTGGATCGCCCCAATTCAATCGCCCACCACAACCGCACGCCGCCCATCGTCTCAAAGATGATCAGGCTGACCAGCAACGGGAAGACCCAACTGACATCCACAATGCGAATCGCCCCCGCCAGCAGGACCAGGCACACCAGTGTGATCCAGTAGTAGTTGATGAAGGAAGGCCCTTCCATATCTCGACCGAGGTAGAACAGGAAATAGCCTATGCCTGGAGCCAGCAGCAGGATGCCCGCACGTGTAAACAGTGACATGACGACCGCCCCGTTTGCCATTGAATATGAATGTCCCGTCACATTGTAACACGCCAGCACACGCTGAGAGTGACCGGATTCCTGCTGTGTATTCCGGGAATGCAATAACTACTGGTTAATCAAGCGACTGCCGAGAGGTGATTGCATCGCTGAGCACCGCCTTGTTGGCGTATTCGAGTTGGGTGCCGACGGGCAAGCCGCGGGCGAGGCGGGTGACGGTGCAGTGAGCAACCTTCTGCAGTTGCTCGGCCAAGTAAAGCGCGGTGCCATCGCCTTCCATGTTGGGGTTGGTACCCAGAATGACCTCGACCGGCTGATCCTCCGCGAGTCTCTTCACGCGCTCGACCAACGGCGCGATACTCAGGTCGGCCGGCTGCACACCTTCCAGCGGGGCGATGTGACCAAGCAGCACGTGGTAAACGCCATCGTAGACATGCGTTTGTTCCAGGCTGATCACATCCTTGGGTTGCTCGACCACAAGAATCTTGCGTTGGTCTCTGCGGGAGTCGGAGCAAATGGCACAGGGATCGGTTTCAGTGAGGTTGTAACACTGCGAACAGTGTTTAACGTTCTGCTTCACATCACTGATCGCATGAGCGAGTTGCAGGGCATCATCGGAGGCAGACTTGAGCACGTGGAAGGCGAGCCGCTCGGCGGTACGACGACCAATGCCGGGCAACCGGGCGAACTGGTCGATCAGGCGGTTCATGCTGTCGGTATATGCGGGATTGTCAGGCATGGGTTTGAACCACCAAGGCACCAAGAACACCAAGGGAGAGAAGAACGAGAGTGGACGGGATTAACAGGATGGGCAGGATGACTTCACGCGAACAATCCAGTTGATCCTGTTCATCCTGTCCACTTTGCCTTGGTGGTGAGTTAAGGGTTTTGTCCGAGCATGTCCTGCAGGCCGCCGAGGTCCATGCCGCCGGTGAGTTTGCTCATCTCTTCCTGCATGAGGGTCTGGACTTTGGCGCCGGCATCGTTCACCGCCGCAGCGATGAGTTCTTCGACCATGGTCTTATCATCGCCGCCAGCGGTCATGCCCGCGAGCAGGTTGGTATCCAGATCAACGCGCAGCACGCGGCCCCGGCCGTTCATGGTCACACGCACCGCGCCGGCGCCGGCTTCGCCCTCGACGATCTTCTTCTCGAGTTCCGCCTGCATCTCGGCAGCCTTGGCCTTGGCTTCGCTTGCCATCTTCATCATCTGGCCGATGTTTTTAAGGTTGTCGAACATGTAAGTATTGTAGCGGTTGATTCGTTAACTGGTTGATTCGTTGATTCGTTAATTCGGTAATGCCGGACGAGATACAGGCTCAATTCAGCAACCGAGCCAACGAGTTAACCAGTTAACGAATCAACGAACTAACTGCCCCGCTTCTTCACGTCCACGATGGTCGCATCAAACTGTGACGCGACTTCCCGTACGATCTCGATCTGCATGGCGGCGTCGATCTCCTGCTGGGGCAGGCGACGGGATGAAACGGTTTGCGGCTTGGAACTTGCGGCTTGAGGAGAAGAAGGCGCGGGATGCATTCGAGGCTTCGGAGACTCAGCCCGCGGCTTGGAGGCTGCGACGGGGGCTGATCGCTGACCACTGACCGCTGATCTCTGGCTTGAAGCGGGCGGCGCCGCGGGGGACGCCTTCAGGCTTTTGGGGGAGATTGCTCGGCGTTGGCGACCAGTGAAGCAAGGTCGGCAAACTTCTCGCTGAGGGTGAGTCGGGCGATCGCTGCATCCAGCAACGCTCGCGGGGTGGAACTGGCCTTGGCCAGCCGCTGCACGTTCTCGCAGAGGGCGATCATATGCACGAGCGAGGGAGTATCGAACGACCTGGCCTGTTCGGTGATTGCTTTGCGGGTGTCTTCATCGACATCGATCAGGTCACTATCGCCGCCGCACGCACTGGCAAGCATGAGGTGACGCAGGTGTTCGATGAGGGCGACGAGCATCTGCTCCTGGCTGACGCCCTGGTTGAGTAGATTGTCCGCAGCGATGAGCGCCTGACCCGGGTGGCCGGCGACGATGCCATCGACCAGTTGTTTGACCGCTTCGCGCGGGGGCAGGCCGAGCATCTGCTCGAGCAGTTCCACCGTCAGCGGATCAGCCCCGGTGGCGAGCAGTCGATCGAGAAGACTCAGCGCATCACGCATCGAACCGTTACCGAGTCGCGCGATCTGATGCGTCACGGCGGCGTCGGCCTTGATGCCTTCACGCCCGATCACATCCGCCAGGTGTTCGGCGATGCTCGAGGTGGCGATGTTACGAAAGTCGAACCGTTGGCAACGGCTCTGAATGGTCGGCAGCACCTTCTCCGGCTCGGTGGTACACAGAATCCACTTCAGGTGCTCGGGCGGTTCTTCCATCACCTTCAGAAGCGTGTTGAACGCATCCTTGGTGAGCATGTGCACTTCGTCGATGATGTAGATTTTGTAGCGTGCGTTGTCGGTTGGCGCGAGGCCTGCGTTGGCGATGAGTTGACGGGCATCATCCACGCCACGGTTGGAGGCACCGTCGATCTCGATCACGTTCAGGTCATCGCCGCGCATGATGGCGTCGGCCATGCGCTGCTGTACATCTTCGGGCGGATAAACACCCTGATCGTAATCATGCGGTTTGGGGCAATCTTCGATGGTATCCGGCGCGTTGAGTGCGCGGGCGAAGATGCGAGCCATGGACGTTTTGCCCACCCCGCGCGTGCCGGTGAACAGGTAGGCATGATGCGTACGTCCACCTGAGATGGCATTACGCAGCGTGGTGGCGATGGGTTGCTGACCAACCACGTCGCCAAACGACTGACTGCGGTAACGCCGGGCTAAGACGGTGTAAGCCATGTGATCTTCGATCTTCGATGTACGATCTTCGATCTCAGATGCAGCACGATCCAGATCAGATCGTCGATCTCAGATCGCAGATCGTAGATTTCCACATCGTTTCGATCAGCGACCAGGACACCGACGGCACCGGGCGACGGCCGCTTATGGCTGCTGCGGTCAAGCCCTGACCAGGTTCACGGGCCACCCGTGCATCGGGCCCGGCCGCTGATCGAAACGACGAAGGAGCTAGTTTAGGTTGATATCGGGAAACCGACAAGGAGCGCACATAACCCGGTTAACTCGTTAATTCGTTAACTGGTTAACTCGTAAGCGCAGGGACAACGTTTGATGCATTGCAGCATTCCAAAGTCCGACGGATGAACCAGTTAACGGATCAACGAGTTAACGAATCACTGCTGTGGCTTGGGCTTGTCATCGCCCGCGATGGACTGACGCATGTTCGTATCCGCGCCGATGTTGCGGTAGCGCTGGTAGTCCATCACGCCGAGGTTGCCGCTGC
>JANQFT010000366.1 GCA_028277685.1 Phycisphaeraceae bacterium | reverse complement strand
GACATCGACGCCCTGGCCGTCATTCCCGAACCGGCCACGTTGGTACTGGTGGCCGCAGGCGTGATGTTGATGCGCCGCCGTCGCTGACCCAACGGGCATTCATTATCCCCCCCACCCCAGCCCCGTGACTGGTTTGGCCGCGGGGCTTTTTATTCGCTAACAGGAGGGTGGCGCATAGTCCGGGGGACACATAGCGGCCCATCGGATGCTTTGTGTTGATGGCTAAGCGAACAGGTCGGGAACAGGGGGTGGGGTGTGATGTGATCTAATTTTTTTGGGGGGTGGGCGCGTTTTGGCGCGCGTCGTGACATCTGGGCGAACAGGAGATGGTAGTGGTTTCGTAATCGCCTTCAAACCCGGGTTTTATGGCGATGTGTCCAGCGGGGAGGCTTGGTTATCTTTGCCGACTCGAGGTGCATACGCGTGGCACCCGACCTACGATCTAACGTGTCGTGCCAATATGGTGCGTCGCGCCGGTCGTCTGGTCGGTGGTGATGTACCGCCGTATCAAGCGGCCGGACAGGCGGCAGAGCAATTCATACGTGCTGGATTGCGCCTTGGCGGCGAGTGTCGGCAAGGCGTTGGGGGCGACCGGGTCATCGGAATAAATTTCAACCGGTGTACCGATGGCGATGTCCACCGGCATTTGCGGTGTAGGCGTTACATCAACAATCAACTGATCCATGTTCACCTTGCCGCGCACTTCGGCCACGGCCAAACCGTCACCCACGCGCACCACGGACTTGTTCGACAGACTCAGCGGGTAACCATCGGCGTAACCTACGGGCACGATGGCAAGGCGTGAATCGCGCCAGGTGGTGAACGTGCCGCCGTAACCCACGGGCGTGCCACTGGGCACATCGATGATGTGAACGATCTGGCTGGTCCACTTCAGCACCGGCTCGACCCCCGGAAGTGGGTCCAGCGCTGGGCCGGGTGTGAGATCGTCCAAGCCATAACCGCACAACGACAGACCAAGCCGCACCATGTTGCGATGATGCTGTTGGCTGCGCAACATCGCGTGCGAGTTGGCAAAATGAATGATTGTATCGGGGGGCAGACAGTCGGCCGTGCGCTCCAACAATGCATCAAACGCATCGGCCTGTCTGGTGGTGTAGAAAAGATCATCATCGGCACTGGCGGCGTGGGTGAACAGGCCGGCCAGTCGCAGATAGCGTCGGCCGCCGAGTAAGCGCAACACCTGCTCGGCATCGGTGATCGACATGCCGCAGCGCGACATGCCGGTGTCGACCTCAATATGGATGGGCATCGGCGTGCCGAACGTCTGGCCGATCTGTTCCACGGCATCGACCTGCTGTTTGGTGTGCACGGTCAGATGCAGGTTGCCACCCACGGCCGTGCGATACAGCGCATCGGTGCGCGACAGTTCAAACACTGGCATGAGCACCAGGTACGTGGTGTTGATGCCAGCGTTCACCAGTTCCGCAGCCTGCTTCGTATCGTACACCGCAAGCATGGCGGCACCGGCATTGGCAAGCCGACGCGCGACGGCGACTGCCCCGAGTCCATAGCCATTCGCTTTCACCACCGCGCAGATGCTCGATGCGGAATCGAGCGTTTGCGTGATGGCGTGATAATTCGCTTCGAGGCGGCTGAGGTCGATTTCAAGACAACTGGTGGCGGTCATGATGGCGATAATACCGGTGCTTCCGTGCACAAAATCAGGTGTGGTGTCGAATCCGTTCGACTTACTTGTTTGTCCCGCCGGCGCGGTGTAGCATGGCGGGTGAAACTATCGTCACTGATATGACGATATGAATCAAGAATTGCGGTCGTCAAAGTGTCGTTTCAGGGCGTACTGAAACAACCCACACACGCACCGCCACAACACCGCCAGCCGGCGGAAGGCCCCATACGCCGATCATGTCATCGCTCTGCGGAACGATCACACCATCAGCGTAACGGCCTTTCGCCCTTGGCCAAGGGCTTTGAAAAGGTTATGAGCGAAATATTTGATATCAGTCGTACCTTCGCCGATCTCGGTTTGCGCGGATCGGTCTTGAAGGGCATCGAAACGTGCGGCTTCGAGCACCCCACCCACATCCAGGCCACGCTGATTCCCTCGATCCTCACCGGCAAGGATGTGCTGGGCCAGGCGAAAACGGGCACCGGGAAAACCGCCGCATTCGGTTTGCCCATCCTGCACGCCGTCGATAAAGACACGCCCATGCAGGCGCTGATCCTTGCCCCCACGCGCGAGTTGGCCGTGCAGATCGTGCAGGAACTGGATGAACTCGGTCAATCCACGCCACTGCGCGCGGTACCTATCATCGGTGGCAATTCGATCAAAAGTCAGGCCCGCGCCATCAAGGAAGGCGCCCAGATCATGGTCGGCACCCCCGGCCGTGTGATGGACATGTATGAGCGCAAGGCCATCCACTTCGATAACATCAAGTTTGCCGTGCTGGATGAAGTCGACCGCATGCTCGACATCGGTTTCCGTGATGACATTCGCAGGATCCTCGGCAAGATCAAGCGTGAACACCAGACCGTGTTCGTCAGCGCCACCATCAGCGATGAGATCGACCGACTGTCACGTAAATTCATGCGCGATGGGGATGAAGTGGAGAAGATCACCACCGTTTCGCAAAGCCTCACCGTTTCCCTGGTCACGCAGAAGTACCTGTCGGTGCACCCGAAGGACAAACGCCGCCTGCTGCGTCACCTGCTGACGCACGAAGAGCCGGCGCTCACCGTGGTGTTTTGCCGCACGAAGATGACCGTCCGTCGTTTGTGTGAATACCTGCGCGACAAGGGTGTGAAAGTACACCAGATTCACGGTGACCTGCACCAGAACAAGCGCAACCGCGTGATGCAGCAACTGCGCGGCGGCAAGCTGGAAGTGTTGATCGCTTCAGATCTGGCTGCACGCGGACTGGATGTGCAGGGCATCACGCACATTATCAACTACGACCTGCCGGAAGATCCCGAGGTGTACGTCCACCGCATCGGACGCACCGCCCGCGCCGGCGCCAGCGGCACGGCATGGAGTTTCGTCACCACCGAAGAAGGTCAACGTCTGACTGAAATCGAAAAACTTACCGGTGTGCTGATTGAAGAGTTGGACTACCCCGACTTCAAACCCGGCAAGCATGCTGAGCGTGAACAGCAAGATGTCCCCGCCGAAGACGAACGCAAATCGCGCTACGACTTAGTGACCGCCCCCACCAGCGATGGCGACAGCGATGAAGTCGACCCCAACCTGTTCCCCGGCGGCGTCGCCCCCAAGGGACCGCCCCGCCGCACCCTCGGCGCGCGCTTCCGCACGAAGCGGAGTCGATAAAACCAACCCCAAAGGAGTCGGCTATCAATTTTCCAACGACTTACGCGGCATCGACGAACCGACCAGGCGAATCGCCCCATCGACGGCAATGGCGGTCTCCGCGCCGGTCAGGGTTTCGGGGTCAGGTTCGACCGTCAGGTCCAGCGTCGCGCGGCTCAGCACTAA
>JANQFT010000350.1 GCA_028277685.1 Phycisphaeraceae bacterium | reverse complement strand
CTGCAAGGCCAACGGCTTGTGGCGTGATGACAGCGCCAACCCGCAGTTCACGCGCACGGCGGAACTGGATATGTCGACCGTCGTCCCTTCACTCGCCGGGCCGAAGCGACCGCAGGACCGCATCGCGCTGAGCGACATGCGCGAAGCGTGGCAACGCGACATTACTGAGACGTTCGGCAAAACACTGGTCGCCATGGCCGATGACAGTGCTGACGATCCGACCGGCATGACCGAACCGGTGTTGACCACGGTGGTCACGGAGGATGTTGGTTTTGAAGGCGTGCCCGTGGTGAACGAAGGCCGCAAGTTCGACCTGAAACACGGTGCGGTGGTGATCGCCGCGATTACCAGTTGCACCAACACCAGCAACCCGGATGTGCTTGTGGCTGCGGGTCTGGTGGCGCAGAAGGCGATCGAGCGTGAGCTGAACGTAAAGCCTTGGGTGAAGACATCGCTGGCCCCCGGAAGTCGTGTGGTGACGGATTACCTGGCGAAGAGTGGTCTCGACCAATCACTCGATCAACTCGGTTTCCAAACGGTCGGCTACGGTTGCACCACGTGCATCGGCAACAGTGGTCCGCTGCCCGGGCCGATTGCAGAAGCGATCGAGAAGAATGACTTGGTTGTCTCCTCGGTGCTCAGCGGTAACCGTAACTTTGAAGGCCGCGTGAACCCGCATGTGAAGGCGAACTACCTGGCCAGCCCGCCGCTGGTGGTGGCGTATGCCATTGCGGGTACAACGGACATCGATCTGATGAATGATCCGATCGGGCATGATGCGAATGACGAGCCGGTCTACCTGAAAGACATTTGGCCCACCACCGCCGAAGTACGTGAGGCGGCTGATGCGTGCGTGAACGCTGAACAGTTCGCCGCGCGTTACGAAGATGTGGAATCCGGCGATGCCTCGTGGCAGGCGGTGAAGTCGACGGAGGGTGATCTGTTCGATTGGGATGCGGACTCGACGTACATCCAGCACCCGCCGTTCTTTGAAGACATGACGCTGGACGTGCAGCCCATTCAGCCGATCACCGGCGCGAAGTGTCTGGCGAAGTTTGCCGATTCGGTGACGACCGATCACATCTCACCCGCCGGCGCCATCAAACCCACGCAGCCGGCCGGTCAGTACCTGCGTTCGCGCGGCGTGGAACAGAGCGACTTCAACAGCTTCGGTGCCCGTCGCGGTAATCACGAAGTGATGATGCGCGGCACGTTCGACAACATCCGTGTACGCAATCAACTTGCCTCCGAAACCGAAGGCGGATTTACCACCTATCAAGGTGAATCAGCAGAAGGGGTGAACACCGGACAGGTGACCACCATCTTCGATGCCGCAGGCGCATACCGCGCCACCGGCACGCCCACTATCGTTCTTACCGGCAAGGACTATGGGATGGGCAGCAGCCGCGACTGGGCGGCGAAGGGCACCTACCTGCTTGGCGTGCGCACGGTGATTGCTGAATCATACGAGCGTATCCACCGCAGCAACCTGGTAGGCATGGGTGTGTTGCCGCTTCAGTACAAAGATGGTCAGACGGCCGAGTCGCTCGGTCTCGACGGCACGGAAACATTCGACATTGCCGTGGATGACAACGTGCAACCGCGCCAGGACATTGAAGTGCTTGCCGTGAAACCCGATGGTCAGCGCATCGAATTCACCACCACCTGCCGCATCGATACCCCGGTGGAAGTCGACTATTACCGAAACGGCGGCATCCTGCACACAGTGTTGCGCAGTATCGCGAAGCCGTGATCAAGGTGATTTCATCCAGCAACCTCGGGTGACAACCTGGGGGCATTCACAAGCATTACAAAGCATGGCCCCGGGCTTTCGCCCGGGGCTGCCATATGCGCGTCAAGCAGGTTGACCCACTTCCGGGAGCAACGTACCTTCGTGCATATACACTTCACGCACAGGGGTTCAGCATGTCACAATCGCAATGGTATTACCTGGTGAATGGTGAACAGATGGGGCCGATCTCCAGTGAGCAACTGAAACAGCTCGCCACGGATGGCAAGGTCACGCAGGATACGCATGTCTGGCGCGAAGGGTTGGATGATTGGAAGCCGGCTCGACTGGTGCAGGGGTTGTTCGATGGTGGTGCGGCAGCGGGGGCGATGGGTGGAGGGCAAACTGCATCATCGCCCAGCGAGGGAACGGTATATACCGGGGCGTTGGGTGGTACTGGTGCGGGTGGGATGAATCAGGCGAGCGGCGATTTAAACCTTGCGGTTGAACCGTTGGTGCAGACGCGCCCGTGGGTGAAGTTGTTTGCGGTATTGATCTTCCTCGGCTGCGCGTTCATGGCTTTGGCCGGCTGCATTGCGCCCATCGGCGGACTGGCCGGGGGGCAGCCGGTGATGATCTTCGTCGGTGTGCTCTACCTCGCCTTTGCCGTGCTCTACTTCTTCATCGGCAAGATGCTGTGGAGCTACGGCTCGGCCATCACCATGTTCGAACAACGCCCGGTCATCGAGAATCTGGTGCAGGCGCTGGCCCACCAGAAAACGTTCTGGAAAACAGTGGGCATCATCGCGCTGATTATGATTGCCTTGCAGATCGTGGTGCTGTTCTTCGTCATCATCGGGGGCTTCCTCAGGATGGTGTAAGGGTGTGCGTGACTGATCGCTTGACCATCTTCCGGGGGCGTCGTACCTTCAGGCATCTACTTGAAGGGAAACGCCATGAGTCAGTGGTATTACCTGGTCAACAATGAACAGCAAGGTCCGGTTTCCAGCGATGAGTTGAAGGAACTGGCGGCGAACGGCACCATCACGCCCGACACCCATGTGTGGCGTGAAGGGCTCGACGACTGGCAGCCGGCACGCATGGTGCAGGAATTGTTTCCCCAGGCAGTGACGCCCCCCGGCACGGCGGTTCCTCCCGGTGGTGGGCAGGCATATGCCGGTGCGATGGGTGGCGATCCCGGACCGAATACCACCGCGATTTTGATCTGGTCGATCTTCGCGACGCTTTGTTGCTGTCAGCCGTTTGGCATCGTGGCGATTGTTTATGCCGCGATGGCCAGCAGCAAGGTGGGGTCCGGTGATATTGCCGGTGCGTATCAGTCGGCAGGCACGGCGAAGATGTGGGCGTGGATCGCATTCGGGGTTGGCTTGGCGTTCAATGTGCTTTCTGGTTGCATCTGGTTCGCGATGATCGCGGATAAAGGCATGTGATGTCGGCCGAAGGCCATCCCTCTGTTCCGAATGAATCAACACGGCGCACCCGGCGACGTTGGTTGTTGCTGGGCGCGGTGCTGGTGGTGGGTGGGTTGACGGTGTTGATCTATTACGTGGTGCCGGGCGGCGATGGTTTGGCCCGCGCACTGCCGCCCTGTATTTTTCATGAAGTGACGGGGTTGCATTGTCCCGGTTGCGGGATGACGCGCGCTGTGCACGATCTGCTGCACGGCCGGGTGGGTGATGCGCTGGTGCATAACCCGCTGGTGGTGCCGTTGCTGCCGCTGATTGTGTTTTATGTGGCGTGGAGTGCGCTGCATTGGGCGGCACTGGTGGGCAAGGCGCCGCCAAGTATGCGCTTGCGTTGGGGTTGGATCTTCGTGGGCGTGATCGCGGTGTATTGGTTGTTACGTAACCTGCCGTGGTGGCCGTTCACGTGGTTGGCGCCGTAGCATGAAGTAGGTCCGGGCCTGCCCGGACATCGCGCTGAACTGTCCGGGCAGGCCCGGACCTACGGCTCTGAACTGTCGGGGCAGACCTTCGGTCAGGCCACCCCA
>JANQFT010000349.1 GCA_028277685.1 Phycisphaeraceae bacterium | reverse complement strand
CGCGCTTTTTTAACGACGACCCCCGTCACCAGATCACCCGCACCAGCCGCACCGCGGAGATGATGCCGTTTGTGTTGCGTACGTACGTGGCAGGTGTTTCATCCTTCACGGGCAATGAAAATCTGAAAGTCGATGTTGTTCGCGACACAGCAGAAAATGTTGCTGCGGTGATTGAGGCTGTGTATGAGACCAATCCCCCGTCGCCGCTGCCGGGTAATGAGTCGGATTTCCAGAATCTGGCGGCACAGTTCGCGGCCAACATCAAAGACTACGCCGATGCGGACAACATACTTACCCGGACTGTAGCCACCGATTCTGGCAGTACTGTGCATTACGGCATGGAAGCCCTTCCTTTCATCACCGAAGTCTACCGCCAGCGCGGGTATGTGTGTGAGTGGTCGAACACGGACAATTTGGATGGGACAGCCCCGAATGACTGGGAGCAGGTATGGCGGCCCACTGGTGATACGGGCTACGCCATCGAAATTCGTCACCCGTTCAAACATGAAATCCGTCTGGAAAACATTCGCCTCGTGGTGGATGGCAATCCTCGCTACACGCTGAACACCACCCACGCGGTGCTGGCTGAAGGTGAAGTCCTCATGTTGGCGCGCAATTCTGGGGAGGTGGGGGCCAGCGCGGACGTCTCATTGATGTACACCGGCACGCCTGGGAAAACGGCTGACCCCGGAAGTATTCCCGAGTTTGGGGGTGCCGGGGATGTGGAGATCCAATTACAAGCCTTGGATTCGGCGGGCAACTGGGTCACGTACCAGAAGGTCCAATCCAAAGCCATCGATGACAGTGTGGGCATGCTGGAGTTTGCCAGCGGAGATACCGGCCCTTCGGCGCCGATGCTTCCTGCCAAGCCAAATCCGCAGTACCGTCAGGTGAACAGCATCGGCAACGGTAACGGTCTGAACATGATGACTTGGCCCATGGTGGATTTTGTGTTCAGGTCCAACCCCGCGAATATCGCCGACAAGCCGGCGGTAGCGGTGGACAACACGATATGGCTGACGCTGAACGTGGCGGATAAGGTCACCGCTGATCCCGCCGTAAGCGGGGCACTCACTGCTGGTAATCGAGAGTCTGGCGCACTGAAACTGGTGGAGGAACAACTCATCCTGCCGGATGAGATTCGCTGGATCGGTGAACTGGCGCAGGTGCCGATTCTTGGGCCGACCGATTCGCAGACGATCCCCGAACGCTGGGTCGCTCTTGCGAGCGACGTGGCCAACCCCGCCAGTTGGTACATTCCGCTACGTCCCGTTGATGCTCCTTCATTCCGCGACGGACCGGATGCCAATGAATTTGTGCCGCATGCGTATCTTTTGTTCGATGCACTCACACTCCGCCAGCCGCGCAGCGATGGGGAGGACAACGATAACGATGGCACCATCGATGGCGCTTCTTCCGGGCCAGAGGGTGATGATGGCGATCTTGAAACAGCCTTGCCGGGACGCATTAACCTCAACACGGTGACTAAGCAGTTACTCAAAGATGTTGCGCCTTTCAGCAATACTGGGCTCACCGATGAGGTGTTGGATCAGGTGATTTATTACCGTGATCGTTCAACACGTAGTGCCGTCAGCACCATGTTCAGTGATCCGGAACGTGGTTTTACGGGATTGAGTTATCGTGAACGACCCGGGATAGCCTATCTAGGTGAACTGCTAGGCGTTTACGACACCGCAAATAGCAAAACTGGCATTTACACGGTTGGCTTGGACGGAAACGATACACACGAAACCGAGATTGGCAGCGAGGGCACATTTGTTCAGGTCGATCTGACGCCTAACGATACGGTCATCGACGATCGTGAAGAGTTGATCATGATCTTCAACTGGCTCACGCAGGTGTGTACCACGCGGAGTGATACGTATGCGGTGTACATTCTGTTGCGCGGTTACACTAATGGGCCGGATCATCCGGATGGCGAATTGAAACTGACCAGTCAGCAGCGCATGGTCGCGGTGATCGATCGTTCCGCAGTCCCCGCCGGTGGCAAGACGCGCGTGCTGGGAATGTTGAAGTATTGACACGGCATGATGCACCGGCGCGTTCCGCTTAAGCGGAACGCACCAACATCACCCCATCGCTTCACGATACCAATCCACGGTGATCGCCAGGCCATCCTCAAACTTCACGAGTGGTTCGTACCTAAGGTCGGTCTGCGCACGGGTGATGTCGGCCAGGGAGTGCATCACATCACCCGCCCGCATGGGTTGATAGTCGGGTTTCACACCCGCGCGATCGAGCATCTTCGCCATGGCGTCGTACAGTTTGTTCACGCTGATGCGGTCGCCGCAGGCGGTGTTGAAGACCTTGCCTTCGGTGGGTGTTTCGGAACGGGCGGCCAGCAGGTTGGCATGCACGGCGTTCGCCACGTAGGTGAAGTCGCGGCTTTGTTCGCCGGTGCCAAAGATGATCGGCTGACCATCCTGCAATAACGCTTTGGCGAACGCAGCAATGACGGCGGCATAAGCGCTGTTGGCGTTCTGTCTGGGGCCGAAGATGTTGAAGTAACGGCAGATGGCGGTGTCGAGGCCGTAGCTGTGCGCCCAGGC
>JANQFT010000216.1 GCA_028277685.1 Phycisphaeraceae bacterium | reverse complement strand
TTGAACCGCGAACACATCATCCGTTTGAACAGTTGGCCTTACATGTACCCGAGCCGCCAGCAAGTCACGCTGCCGCTGCAGGCCGGGGTGAACCACGTGGCTGTGCGTCTTCAGGCGCTGGGCATGCGCGATACGCGGTGCTTGGTGGGCCTTCAACTGCAGGATGTCGATGCACCGGTGCACGTCGGCGTGCCCGGTGATGAATCACTCAACCGCGAGGTGCGTGCGAACGAGCAGTTTCTCAACGGGCTTCGTTTTCAGGATGGCCAAGTGGTTGCATCCTGTGCCGTGCCCGAGGGTGTTTCGGTGCGCGATAGCGAACGCACCATCGACTGGCCCACAGGCACAACCAGTTTAGAGCTATTGCAACCAGTCAGGCCGATCGTTTCGCTTCGGTGGCGTGACCAGAAGCTTTGGCGCAGGATTGATGTGCCGATCGCGCGCGATCTGTCCCCCGGCGATGCAGATGACCTGGCGACACATCGGCACCAGTACATGGTCCGGGCGGCGGAAAGTCGTCGTAAGGGCAATGCAGCGGTGCATCCTGCCCTGTGTGCCCGCGTGGCAAAACTTGATCGTGAGGCAGATCACCAGCGCATCCTCGATACGTGCGATCACGTCGATGGCCGACCTGATTGTGCCGACTTTGTACTGGCTGCCCTGCTGCGCATGGTGGCGCTCGATCTGGTGACCGAAAGTGAAAAACAGCGCGTCCGCAAAACGGCGCTCGCTTTCCGCTACTGGGAAGATGAACCAGGCCACGATGCGATGTGCTTCGGCAGTGAGAACCACAGTTTGTTGTTCCACGGTTGTCAGATGATGGCGGGCAACTTGTGGCCGAACGACACGTTTACCAACAGCGGAAAGACCGGCAACGAACAGGCGGCACTCGGCCTGGAACGATGCGGCGCATGGTTGGATGAAGTCGAACCGCGCGGGTTTCATGAATACCACAGCCTGACGTACATGCCGATCACAGTGGCGGCCCTGATGAACCTGGTGGACTTTACCTCCGATGAACAGGTGAGCCGGCGGGCTGCTGCGCTGGTCGGTCGTGTGTTCCACATGGTGGCGGACCACGCTTTTGATGGCGTGACGGTGGCGCCGCAGGGCCGGGCGTATCGAGAGATTCTCGCACCACATCGTGGGGGTACGCAGGCGCTGCTTTCGTTTGCCTGCCCGCAGGCAGTCACATCGACCAGCGCATGGTTGGGGTTCGTGGCTTCATCACCGAATTATCAACCACCGACTGATCTGCATGATCGCATGACCCGTCCAGCGAGTGTGCGCTATCGCCAACATTCAACCAATCTGGTACTGCATAAGACAAACGACTACTTGTTGACCAGCGTTGAAGTACCCGGTGCCGATACCTCGGTGGCCGATGCGCCGCCTCAGTCGCGCAGAGAACTTGGTGCCGGTGTGGCTGGGTATCAACAACACCTGTGGCAAGCAACACTCGCAACCAATTGCCATGTGTTCGTCACGCATCCCGGTGAGTGGATCGATGGCGGCAGCGCCCGACCCGGTTACTGGTACGGCAACGGTGTGGTGCCACGCACGCATCAGCGCGGTAATGTGCTGATGCAGATTCATCACATCCACAGTAAACACCCCGTGCCCTTCACCCACGCTCACTGGCCCACCCATGCGTTTGATGAACACGTTCAGCGCGGCAACTGGCACGTGGCGCGGCGGGGTGAAGGATTCGTCGGCCTGTGGTGCAGCGCGGCGGTTGAGAAGTGTGATCAGATACTGACCGACAGTGAACTGCGCGCTCCAGGCCGCACCACGGCCTGGATGTGCGTGTGCGGTTCGCAACAGGATCATACCGACCTTGCCGCCTTCACCGAGTACTGCATCGCGCAAAGCCCGGTTTTCGACACGAAAGACCTGTCTCTGCGGGCGGCGGGTGATATGCACATCACCTGGCGTTGACACGATGCATGGGCGATTTAGAATTGACGTAGCCCAACAGATCACCCGGAGATCACCATGCCCGCTCCATTTCAGTGCAGTCTCGTCACGCCCGAATGCGCGGTGCTCGAAACCGAAGCCACCTACGCTGAAGTGCCCGCCCACGATGGCCAGGTGGGTATCATGCACGACCGCGCGCCGCTGATCGTGAAACTGGGCGTAGGCAAGCTCAGCTTGAAGGCAGCCGAAGGCGAAGAACAACACTTCGTGATCGATGGCGGGTTTGCCGAGATGATCGACAACAAACTTTCCGTGCTGACCGATCAGGCCGTGGCGATTGAGGATATCGACCTGGACGACGCCAAGGCCGCCCTCGCCGAGGCCCAGGCCCTTCAGCCTGCCACGGAAGAGCTGTACACCAAACGCCAGCACGACATGGCGTTGGCCAAGGCGCTGATTGAGCTTTCCCAGAAACACTAAGAAGCTTTTTCGCTACTGATTTGCCATCTATAGCCTCGCGTGGCAACGCGTGGGTGTTGCTCATTTATTCCACGATCTCTGGGCGATCAGCACGGTACTCGAATGCTTCACGTATTTCGTGGACTGCTTCCATAAGCCGCTCATCCGGTGCCTCATCAAACGCGAACAGGGTCACCATGAAGAGCATGGCCAACATAGAAAGTGATGCAGCGACAAAGCCCACGGTCATTGCTACGCTTCCATCAACGCGCGCTCGCGATTGCTCAAACACTTCCTTGTTGCGCGAGACCAATGCATGCTTCATCGGGCTGATGATGAATTCCGCAAGCAAGGCCGCATACATAATTGGTAGCGAACCGATCGCCACACCGGCTCCGATACGACTTGGATCACACATACTGTACATCATCGCGATGTGACCGACGATCATCAGAAGTAAACCACTTGCCCACGCCAACTGATGCGCGCGGTTAAAGACGTTGAGGTACTGTGCGAACGTCGCAACATCATCGATTCGTTCGCCGCGAATGGTTGCTCCAAGCGCCTGAAGGGGGAGCCTGGTGCCAAACGACATCATCATCCCTCCGCACATCATCACAACCATTGCAACGATGGTTTCGAAGCTCCACCACACATAGAACATGCCGGTACACAAGGTCACCCACACCACGAAAAATGTCACCAGAACCATGCCCACCATGCGGCTGACGAATGCCATGTTCGCGCCTCCCTGCGCTGGAAGTGATTTCGTGAGGTCAGTCTAACCCATCCAGGTAGTCAGCGGAATGAAAACCTGCGATGCAACCTCCGCGCAGCTATGATGGGCGGTATGGCAAAGCGCAATCTACAAGACAAAGTCATCATCATCACTGGTGCGTCGGCGGGTATTGGTGCAGCGACGGCCATCGAAGCAGCACAAGCCAGCATGCACGTGGTGGTGGCGGCAAGGCGGCTTGATAAACTTGAGGCTGTGGCGGCGAAGGTGCGCGAATGTGGGTGCGAAGCATTGCCTGTCGTGACCGATGTGGCTGACGCGCAGCAGGTGGACAACCTCGTCGATCAGACGATGGATAAGTTCGGCCGGGTGAATGTCATGTTCGCCAACGCCGGGTATGGCTCGGTGCAAAGCGTGGTGAATCTCACCGACGAAGAACATCGCCGGTTGTTCGATGTGAATTACTTCGGCACGGTGTATTGCGTGAAGGCGGCGGCTCGGGTGATGAAACCGCAGGGCAGCGGGCACATCGTGATCACCAGCAGTATTTCTGCGCGGGTGAGTCTGCCGTACCACGCGCCATACTCAGCCACGAAGGCGGCACAGTTGATGTTGGCCCAAGGCCTGATCGAAGAAATGCGGCCGCACAACATCGATGTGACCAGCGTACACCCCATCCTTACCACCACCGAATTCTTCGACCCTGGTGAAGGAAAAACCGATCGCCGGGAGATTGTAAAACATTCACCGAAGTTCTTCGTGCAGACACCGCAACATGTAGCCAAGCGCGTGGTGAAGGCGTTACGCAAACCGGTGCCGGAAGTGTGGCCGGCGCGCTGGTCGCGCTGGGGAGCGGGGCTGGCGACGCTGACCCCCGGTATGACGCTTAAATCCCTGCGCAAACACGCGGAGAAGGATCGTGAAATGATGCGGGAGATGGGGCAGCCGTTGGATTAGGAAGGAAGGCATTGAGGCACGAAGGCACGTAGGCGGATGAGACTTGTTACCCCTCCCCCGATGAATCAAGTTCTTGGGGTAGGTTAATCCGATCAATTAACTTCAACATCGGCAACGCCAATGCACCGGTGAGGGTGATGGCAAGCACCAGTGCGGTGAACATCTCGCTGTCGATCAGTTCATTGGCGCTAAGAATCACGACAATCGTCAGTGGAAGCACGTCGCCGGCTGAGATCGCCACACTTACACGCAATGAATCCCACCATGAACGATTGCCGAGCAGCCTGATAGCAAGAAAAGCCCCCAAGGCGCGCACATCGCTGTAGATGATCAGCACGATCAGGCAAAGCAACCAATCGAAGCTGCTTAGCAGGTCAAGCGAAAATCCTGCGTAAACGCCAACCACTGCGCCGAGAACGAGCAACAAACGTCGGGCCAACTCAGCATGATCTTCACGCATCGATACCGCCAGGCCGACCCCAAGAAGCATGGCGTGTAATCCCCAGCCGAAGAAACTGCCCACACTTACGAGCGATAGGGCTACACAGATGGTCAATGCATCCATATTTTGGTTGCTAAGCGATCTGCGCTGAAGCCAGCGAATCACGCGATGCGAAGCAAACAACAGCAGAGCGGCACAGACGCCGATGCCAGCCAAAGACCTGTTCACGCTCAAGAAGGGATCTGCTTGCATCCACCAGTCGTGAGTTTCAAGCAATAATAGTGATATCGCCACGAACACGGTAACGGCACACGCAACACCAGTAGCAAGCTGCGGCAGGTCGCTTTTCACGTCCTCTGCGTTACCAAGCAGTTGCTTGGATAGCTGTGCATCAATCGGTAGCGCGCAGGCGGCTTGTGCCACACAAAGGGCGGGAAGCAACAGCCAGGAGAAATCCAATAGTGGATGAATGGGTCTCCCCAGCACCACCGCTGATACGCCAAACGCCGCCAGTAAACACACGGCCGGGGGAATCACATCACGAAGGACGTGTCCCGTAAGCTTCCGCCCTGACGCGAGACCTGCACAAAGCAGTACCAAGGCAATCGGCCAGTATGCCCATCGCCACAGTCTTCCACTGGCTACTCCCTGGGCGAGCCAATGTTCCTGCTCCAGTTTCTCCAGTGTCTTGGAGTGTGCCTGTGAGACTTCCTCCAGGCGCACATCCGAAACGCCGCTATCGATCAGTGCCGAGCGGGTCACTTCGTAATTCTGTTTCTCCTTTGTCACGCGATCAGTTACCGAGTGGCCAATCACCACATGCTTGTACGTTTCCGGGGCGAGCCATCCGAACACACTGCCTCCCAACAGAACACCGGTGATGACACCCCCAACAAAACGTGGCAGGCCTACCCGCGCTCCGCAGGCGCCACACAGTAAACCCGCCACTCCCAGCAGGAGGGGGAAAGCGGTGTGCCAGCCGACTTCATTCGCAAATTCATACGACATGGTCATACTAGCCTAACGCGATGAAGCTTCCGGGGGTAGGTTCTTGCAGGTGGCGTTCCGTGCGTCGTGCGAATACGATTGGGGCATCTGCCGGAGATTACCTGATGAACGTACACCGAGTTGGCTCTATCGTGATCGCGCTGGTGCTGGTTATCCTTGCGGGTTGTCAGTCGACGGGCGAGAAACGTCGGTTTCTTGATCTGGTTGATACTCCGACCGCGACGGTGGAAAAGGTGGAAGTGCTCGACCAATCGACCGAGGCGGTGCGGGTGGCGATCACCATTCGCATGGCGAACAAGAATGATGTGCCGCTGCCGCTGACGATTGCTCGTTACTCCGTGACCCTTCCGGGGGTTGGCAAGTATCAGGGCGATCAACGACCCCAGGCCACGATTCCCGCGGAGAGCGAACAGACGTTCGTACTGACCGCGGCGATCCCCACGGGAGGCGAAGTGCTCAGCACCGATGAATGGCGGGCCAACGGCAGTGTCGAGTATGAACCGCCGGGTGAAATCCGCATGTTGATGACTGAATCCGGCGTGCCTCTGCCGACCTCCGGCTTCCGCGGTTCGGGTGAACTGGTGACGGCGAAGTGATTCACCACAAAGGTACGGAGGTCACAGAGAAAGCAGCATTGCTTGGCGACTTTGTGTCTTCGCGCCCTTTGTGATATCCCATTTTCATGACTACTTCATCTGCTCAATTGATTTGTTTCGACTTGGGTGGTGTGCTTGTGCGCATCTGTGAAGACTGGCAAGCGCTGTGCGAACGGATTGGTATTCCCGTACCGGAGGCGCTGGCAGGGCGATCGATCTGGCGGCACAAGCCGGAGCTGTTCGAAGGATTTGAAGTGGGCGCTTACGAAGAAGATGAATTCTACCAAGTGGCCGGCGAGGCCATTCCGCAGGTGGGGGCAGTGAACCTGCGGCGGATTTATGAATCGTGGCTACTCGGCATGTACAACGGTGCGGCAGTGCTGCTGGTCGAATTGGACATGACCGGCGTGAACACCGCATGCTTTTCCAACACGAACGCCACGCACTGGCGACAACTGGATTCCGCCACAGGCCCGTATGCACCGCTGCAACGCTTGAATCAGCGCTGGGCCAGTCACCTGGCGCAGCAGCGTAAACCCAACACCGGTGCATTCGAGTTCGTCGAGCAGCAGGCCAACCTGTCGGGTGAACAGATCGTGTTCTTCGATGATAACACCGCCAACATCGTCGCCGCCAAGAAACGCGGCTGGCGGGCCACGCAAATCGACCCGGCCGACCCTGTACCGCAACTGCGACAGAAGTTGGTGGAGCTGGGCGTGCTTTGAAACGAGCCAATTGAACCACCAAGGCACCGAGAACACCAAGGAAGACGTGGTTCAACAACACATGGTTCCCTTGGTGTCTTTAGT
>JANQFT010000188.1 GCA_028277685.1 Phycisphaeraceae bacterium | reverse complement strand
GGCGAAGGCGGCAAGGCGCCCTCCGTCAGCCCGGGTGAACCATTCGGTATCCAACTCGCCCTCGGCCAGCACGGTCGCGCTATCGGCGTATTTCGCAGCAAGATCCTCGGCGGAATGAATATCGCGGCCTTCGTGTTCAGCGTTCGGTTTGTACCCGGTGCCGTGGATGGTCATGCCCACGTTCTGGTTGCCGCTGACATCCAGTTTCTGTTGCCAACCCGGCTCACCGATCTGCGCCAACTGCCAGCGTCGTTCGACAAAGTGGTCGCAGCCGTACACATCACCGTTGTGTTCGATGGTGAGTTGGCCGTGACACGAGCCATCAAGAATGCACAGCGGCATGTTGCCCATCACCAGTCGGTTGAGCGCGGCGTCGAACAACCGCACACTCACGCGCTGGCGGTAACGTTCGAACCACAGGTCGAACACATCGCACATGAATTGGCCGTACTGTTCACCAGTGGGGCAGTGGTACGCCAGTCGATTGTCGCCGGGGTTATCCGGGTCAGGTTCGAACACGACTTCGGGAATGAACTGCACCCAACGCGAGCCGAGGTTCAGCAGGTGCTGGAACACTTCTTTCGGATGACCCACGTTGTTGTTGTTCAGTACGGCGAGGATGTTGTACTCAACATCATGTTCCTGCAGTTTCTTCAGCCCGGCCATCACTTTGGCGTGCGAGCCTTCGCCAGCGTTGGTTTTACGATAGTGATCGTGGAAGCGTTCCGGGCCGTCGATGCTGATGCCCACGAGGAATTTGTTCTCGCGGAACAGCTTGCACCAGTCGTCGGTGATAAGCGTGCCGTTGGTCTGCAGGGCGTTCCAGATGGTTTGGCCATCGCGTTTGTGTTTGTTCTGGAATTCCATCGCCTGCTGGAAAAATTTCAACCCGGCCAGCGTCGGTTCGCCGCCTTGCCAGCACATGGTTACTTCATCCGCCGCGCGGGGCAGGTAGCCGGCGTAAATCGATTCCAGCACGTCCAGTCGCATGCGGTGTTCGTGGCCGTCGTACACATCTTTCGTGGGCAGGTAATAGCAGTACTCGCAATCAAGATTGCACAACGCGCCGACGGGTTTGACCATCAGCGTGACACTACTTGGGGTGAGTACGGGTAATTCAGGCATAGCCCCTCACCATAGCCGCCCAGTTCGCGGGGGTAAAGTAGCGTATGGGGGATAGGGTATGTGATCATTTTAGCTGCGGCGTCCACGCCGCAGTTGGATATTGGAAACATGATCATCCCCCCAAGCCCCGCGATGGCGCAGCCTTCGCGGGGATCAAGCCGCAAGCAGTAAACAGTAGAAGTCAGAAGTCCGATTCATTCATCACTGCAGGGGTACCCAGCGGCGCGGACGCCGCAGCTATCATTCTTCAAACGCTAAACGCCATACGCCACATCCCACTTCCTCTGCAAACATCACCCTTTCAAGCTCAAACTGACCCACTATCCGACCATGAATTGACTTCCCCCCGTTACCCCTCGAAAATGTGTGCAATGAATACGAACGACCAAGCCAATCAGCCCAACGATGCCGCCGAACCCGATCTGACCGGGTCTTCGGTGCTGATCGTTGACGATAACGCCCAAAACCTTGAACTGCTGCAGGCCTACCTTGAGGAACTGCCCTGCGAGATTCACACCGCCACCGATGGTGTGGAGGCCATCGAAGCGGTCGAGCAGTCCAAGCCCGACCTCATCGTCCTCGATGTGATGATGCCCCGCATGAGCGGTTTCGAGGTGTGCAAGAAACTGAAAACCTCGCCCGACACCCGCTCGATTCCCATCCTCATGGTCACCGCGCTCAACGAGTTGGGCGATATCGAACGTGGCGTGGAATCCGGTACGGACGATTTTCTCACCAAGCCCGTGAAGAAGATTGAGCTGATCACGCGCGTGAAAAGCCTGCTGCGAGTGCGCAACCTGAAGCGCGAACTCGACCGCACGCTGGCCTACATCCAGCAGATCGAAAAGCAGCCGGCCGTTTCGCAGGAAGATGAGTCGGCCAACGACTAAGGTCAATCATCACTCATCGTGCTATGCTTGTAGCATGAACACTTACCGCCCTCTGCAAATATGGCGCATCGCCGTGGCGATGCTTGTTGTTGTTGTGGTCTGTCTGTCTGCGCATGCTGATGATTGTTGCGCCCAACCCGCATCGGAGAACACCGTGCTGAGTCAACGTTCTGATCGTCTGGTGACGCAACTGCCCAACCGCATGGTGGTCATCGCGCAGCGCATTCCCACCGCACCGGTGGTCAGTGCGCAGGTATGGATAAAAACCGGTTCGATCTACGAACAGGAACACAACGGTGCAGGCTTGAGCCATTTCCTGGAACACCTGCTGTCCGGCGGATCGACCAGCACGCGCACGGAAGAGCAATCCAACGCCATCCTCGGCAAGATTGGCGCGCAGACGAACGCGGCCACCGGGTTGGACAGTGTGCGGTACTACATTAACACCGACAGAGATCATGCCACTGATGCGATCGACCTGTTGAGCGACTGGATGCAGAACAGCCTGATCACTCAGACGGAGTACGAGCGTGAACGTCAGGTGATTCAACGCGAGTTTGAAATGGGGGCGGGTGAGCCGAATCGTATTTTGTGGAAACTTACCCAGGACGCCCGCTACACCGCGCACCCGGCCAAGCACCCGACCATCGGTTACCTCGATGAATTTCTCACGATCACGCGCGATGAGATTTATGCGTTCTACAAACGCATGTATGTACCGAACAATATGGTGTTCGTCGTCACCGGCGACATCGATCCACAAAAAGTGACGGCACAGATCACGAAGCTGTGGAAGGACGCACCAACCGGTGAATTACCCGAAATCAAGTTTCCCGTTGAAAAGGAGCTTGCTGCGGCACGTTTTGTAAAAGGGCAGGCGGATATTGATCGACCGCGCATGCGGATGGCGTTTCCCGGTACGCAACTCGCCGGTGAGGGTGATTATGCCCTCGACCTTCTGGCACAGGTGCTGGGGCAGGGCGAGTTGTCGCGCCTGATACAAACCGTGCGCGATGAAGCGAAACTGGCCACCAGCATCGATGCGTACAACTTGAGCTTCGCGTGGGGTGAGGGATTCTTCGGTATCGATGCCGTGAGTACCGAAGCGCAACTCGACGACCTGCGAGCGGCCGTGTTCAAGGAAATTGATCGACTGATTACCGCCGGTATCACACCCGAGGAACTCGCACGCGCCAAACGGAAAACCGTTGCCAGTGTGGTCTACAGTTCGCAGACGGCCAGTGCCACCGCATCGCGACTTGTCCGTGACTTCCTCCATATGGGTGATCCGGATTATCTGCAGAAGTACGCTCAACGTATTCAAGCCATCACAGCCGATGAGGTGATTGCCGCCGCACAGAAGCACCTGAAGCCCGAACGTTGCATCACCATTCATCTTCTGCCGCAAACGGAAAAACCTCAGCTACCCAAGCGCCCTAAGGATGAACCGCACGACCTGTCTATGCGGAAAATAGATCTGGATAACAGGCGATTGATCACACTGCATAAGCAGCTCGAACAAGGTGTTGATGCGGGGGCAGCGACGACCAACGTTGAACCCGTCAAGATGGTTACGCTCGAAAATGGTCTTCGTCTACTCGTACAGCGAAACACGCAACTGCCGATTGTTTCGATGCAATGGTATCACCTCGGTGGCTTGCTGGCGGACGAGCCGGGTAAAGAAGGCGTTGCCAACGCCATGTGCGAAATGATGATCAAGGGCGCCGCCGACATGGATGCCGATGCCATTGCGCGTCGCATCGAGGATTTGGGCGCACAACTGTCTACCAACTGTGGCAATAGCACGTTTTATGTTACCGCCCAGAGCCTACGCGACGACTGGTATGATGTGCTCAGCATCATGGCGAAGGTGATACTTGAGCCGACCTTCCCTGAAGATGAATGGCAGAAGATGCAACCGCGTCTGCTGGCAGCGATCGATTCAATCGATGATTCCTGGCACGGGCAGTTGCGCAGTGAATTTCGCAAGGCGTACTTCGGTGAAGGTTACACGTGGTCGCAGGATGT
>JANQFT010000142.1 GCA_028277685.1 Phycisphaeraceae bacterium | reverse complement strand
CCCAATACAGGTGTGAACATGTCAACATTGCCGCCTTCGACGCCGTAGCCGTCACCATCCAGGATGGTGCCGCCCGGATCGCCCACATCACGCAGCACCGAACGCAGACCCGAACGGTCGACCACACCGGTGGAATCGCCCACGATCTGCAGGAACGGCGTGCCGGTGAATGCTTCGTCACGGGTGAAGGTGAGCACACCTTGAACTGTACCATCATCCAGTGTGCGTTCGCTGTAAGTCATAGTGACATTGGTGATAATCGACATGGTGTTATCCGATAGGATCACCGTGCCATCGTCGCCCAGTTCCTCTGAAAGCACCAACGTATCGGTGTTCAGCGTTTCACTGAAGGCCACGAAGAACTCGCTATCACTCAGCTTGCCAACTTCAACAATCGACGGAGCACCAAACGGATCCGGATGCGTTTGTGCAGTAAGGAAGTTACCACCATTACGTACCCGGATGGTGCCGATATCGTTCGCCGCGGAAATCAGCGGCTGCACGGTCGGGTCATTCAAGTCGGTGTGAACCACCGTGTTGATGTCGACACGACCGATTTCACTCTGACGCAGACCACCGGCTTCCACCGGGTTGGTCACAATGGTGCCCGAGGCACTTTCCACGCGGAGTAAATCGCGATGGTCCGTCGGCACACCCGCACCGGCAGATGCGGCCGGCAGCAGACCCGCGGTCAAAATGCTGTCGGTGTAAGTGCCAAAGCGTGCACGTTCGAGCGATCCGCCAAGCAGATCATCATCTGCCGTGTTGAACAGGCCATCGGCACCAAGTTTCACACCGTAGGCGAACATGGCGTTGGTGGTGTCACCGCGGACATCCAGCACGCGGGAACTACCACCGACAAATAGCGTGCCGCCGGTCACCGAATCAAACTTGGCCTGCTGCAGATCCATATCAACCACAATCTGGCCCGCATGATCACCACGAACATCCAGGTTGCCCACGCTACCGGCGATGTTCACCGTGCTGTTGGCCTGCATGCCGTTCAGTTTCAGTGACTTCATGTCGCTATTGATGGTGAGTGATGCACCGCTGGCAATCACACCGCGAATATCCATCTTCTTACCGACGTTCTGGAACGTGCCGGTACCAGCGAAGTCGCCATAGACAGACAGGTCATCCAGGTTCGTCACGATGATGGATGCGCCTGTCAGCACCGACCCACCCAGTTGAATCTTCTTGGCGTGGGTGGCCATGATGCTACCGGCAAAATCACCATTGCGTTGCTGAATCTGTTGGATGCTGCCACCAACGTTGATCGCACCGGAAGCGAGGAATTCACCATCAAACGACGCGCGGCCAAGGTCGCCGCCGATATCCAGCGTGCCACCGAAATCACCGTTGCGGTGATCCAAACGATCCAGATCGCCATCGGTGCTCAGCGTGCCGCTGAAATCTCCCTCCAACCGGACATTCTTGAAGGTGTTGCCCGTGGTGACGATGCGGCCACTGTACGGCGAGCCGACGTTCAACTTCTCAACACTGTTGAGGGTGATCGCACCTGCAGCAGCATCGGTGGTGCCGTTGAACTGCAGGTACTGGTCATCCACCTGATTGAACCCGAAGAACTGGTTCGCCGTGGTGGTATCGTAAGTCAGGTCGGTGACCTGGTTGGAGACCAGACCGTTGGCCGAACGGGTGGTAACGATGCCGGTAGTGGCATCGATGGTGACGAATCGCTGATTGGCCTTATCGATGCCGATCAACTCCAGCGTGTCGTCGTCGAAGTCCATCGCATCAACACCGATATTAACGCCACCGGCATTCTGCAACGTGGTGCCGACCTGGGTGAACGTTTCACTGGTGACATCATAGTTCCACAGTTCATCGCCGCTGGCACCCGAGAACACGAACAGAATGTTGTCTGCCGTATTGTTGTCTGCCGCCAGGGCAACGGTGGTAGTGCCTACCGGGAATGAGAACGGCGTGCCATCGGTGGCATCACTGAATGTTGCCACGCGGGTGAAATCGCCGGTGGCGGTATCAATGGTGCCCAGCACCGCCACGCGGCCTTGGGCATCGTTCGCATCCACCGGGTTGGTGTAGAACTGACCGTTGCCGGCCGTGTCGTAAGCGTAGGTGCGGAAGTTAGTACCCGTGCTACCAAGGGCGAACGCATCGATGCCAGCCGGCATGGTGCCTGCCGAAGTCAGTCGTTGGAACTGGTCGGTGTTACCCGCAGTCAGGTCAGCGTCACTCAGGTAGATCAGGTCATTGGAGATTGAATCGTGGGCAACCAGGTTGCCATCGGCATCGAAGCCCATGCCGGTGATGGCCGTGGTACCCGTGCCGCCACCGTTGATTTCGATCTCGCCATTGGCGTTCACGGTGGCCAACGGCGTGATCGTTCCGAGGGTAGGATCGATGGTCACCAATTCGTCTTCACCACCTACATTACGCATGGCATAAATGGTGCCATCGCTGGCCACAGTCATGGCGACGTAGGTGTCGGTGGTTCCCAGTGCCAGGCCCTTCTGGGCCGGATTGTCGATGGCGGTAACCTGAACGAAACCGTTCACTGCAGCGGTGGCGATTTCAACCAGTGTCACGCCGGCCGGGTCGAACCCGCCGTTACCATCACGGTCGCTGACCAAAGCGACCAGGTTGCCGTTCTCATCAAACGACATGGCCAACACGTGATTGGTAAAGGAACTGTTGCCGATCGGGTTACGAAGATCGCCCACGACCGTTTGCAGGCCGGTGGTGGTGTCGATGGTGACCAGTTGGTCGAAGCCACTGCTGCTATCGATCGCGTAAACCGTACCCGCCGAGTCAACAGTCAGGGCGCTGAGGGTGACGCCGCCAGCATCGATTTCCGTGCCGACAGCCTGCGTGGGTTGCGGGTCGTACAGCAAGCTGATGCCGTAGAGCGTACCACCGAGGAAGTCCATGCCAAGCAAGGCCGCCACATCACCGGTGTAGGTGTCGGTCACCGTCTGACTGCTGCCGAAAGCATTGTTCGTGGTCGGATCGACCAGTTCCAACGTGCCATCGGGACGATGTGCCCACAGTTGACCAGCACCAACCGTGTTGTAGCTGTATGTGTTGTAGGTGATGCCAGCGTAAGTACCGAGAGCCGTCGACAGTGAACTGGAGCCACTGGTGATGTTCAACTCACGGACGTTGCCGCCGATGTACAGTTGAGCAGCACCCTGGTCACCGAGAGTGATTTCACGGAACTCACCGCCGAACTGCCCGGTGACGCCGCTGGCCAGATCGCCAATTTCGATCGAACGGGCATCGCCTTCCAGCCAGATATCCACCGCGGATGTGCCATCACCAGCGATGTTGCCATCGTAGGTGAAGGTGCTGAAGGTGGCATCGTCATCGGCAAGGACGCGACGAATCGAGCCACCGCCGGTGATGTCGATGCGAGTGCGGCTGTCGGTGCCGGTGAGCACGATGGCATCGATGATGCCGTCGTTACCTGCATCGTAGATATTGACGGTGCCGTTACCACGCACGGTGACGGTAATGCCATCGACTGTTTGCGGCGTGCCATCAGATGCAACCGTCGCGACGCCCGGCACGGCGCCAAGGTCGCCGGCGTTAGCGTCGTAGGTTACCGTGGTGGGTGCAGTACCGACAGTGCCATCCTGCAGGACGCCGGCATCGGTGACAACGCGCGAGGTGCCATCCACCAACGCCTGCAGCCGACCGATCACGCTGTCGCCACCGGTTTGACTGGTGAGGATACGTGAATCACTGAAGTTGCCAACCGTGTTGTTCTCAACGCCGGCAGACATGTAGCTGCGGTTGGTCAGACCTGCACCCGTGACGCGGGCCTGGTCGATATCACCGTGGAACAGTGTGCGGTCGGTACCCATGCGCGCCGCGTCCTGATCGTTCTGGACGGTCAGGTCTAACACGCCGTTGATCACATCATCAATCGCAAGGCTGCCAAGCACCATACCTGACGACACCGAACTGCTGTCCATGGTGCCGGTCTGCAGACGGCCGATGTGACCACCGACCGCGAGGATCGTGTTGGTCAGTGAATCAGCACGGAACTCATGCAGGTAAGCCATGCGGGATGTTTCGTTGTCATCCTTGGTGGCTACCGAGGATGCAAACGTGCGGTCGTCGCCAGCACTGATACCCAGCTGCACCAGTGAGTTGTTCACCGCACCGGCGACGCGGAAGGTGCGCACGCCCTGAGCCACGGTGATGACCGAGTTAGTCAAACTGCCGAGTTCGATCTTCTCGACACTATTGTCGATGATCACGTCCGCGCTCATATCGTTGCGGACACGTAGTTGCTCAACCATACCGCCCAACCACAGGTCGTTACCCGTGATGGCGCCGATATCCATCTGCACCTGAGAATTGATGCTGCTGCCGGCGGCAATGTTCCACGTACCATCAATACGAATGTCAGTGCCACGGCTGTTGTAGCCCAGTATCAGTTGAGCGCCAACATCGCCGGTCGCCCGCATGCGCTGCAGCGAACCGATGTTAATCTGCACGCCGTCTTCAATGTTGTTCATCTGAAGTTCGCGCAGTTCACCGGTGACGTTGATCAAGGCATCCAGCCCGGTGCCAGTATCTTGAAGCAGATTGCCGTCGAAGCGGAACTGTCCACCACTAGCCGCGTGAATCTCACCCGTTTCACCCATATCAGAACCGCGCACCATGATCTGGCCGATGTGGCCGTTGGTCGCACGGAGGATGCCGTTGAGGTCACCGCTAGTGGGCTGACCGTTACTGATGATGTTCACTCGCTCGATACCACCGTACAGCGATTCGACCATGTAGTTGCGCGAGAGGTTACCGGTGAGCACATCGACGCGGCGAATATCACCGCCAGCCGTCAACGACCACGAAGTTGAACCATCCCCCAGATCACCATTTCGCACAGTGAGGATGCCGAAGTCGCCGCCAACCACCACATCGGCATTGATCAGTGAGCTGTTGGCTGCCATGCTGCGGTGAGCACGCACATCCAGTTTCTTCATGTCACCGCTGACGAAGATGTCGCCATCGGTATCGAGCGCCGTATTGAGGCCAATCTGGCCGAACACCACAATTTGCCCCACATCGCCGGTGACGACCACATCAGAAGCCAGGAAATCTATATCAGCTGCCGTGGTGCCGCGATCACTGCCGACGCGCAGTTCCTGCAGGTCACCACCGATGTAGAGCACATCGCCCGACATATCGGTGTAACCAAAGCTGCCACCAACACGGATCGCCCCCACATCACCATCGACAACGTTGATCGTGCCCCGGTAGTCGCCATCCACCCGCAAACTGTTCAGCGCCTTGGTACGTTCAGCCCCGTTACCAATCGCCGTCACATCACCGATCATATCGCCAGTCACGCGCACGTTGCCGATGGTGCCATCGGCAAACAGGCTACCCACCAAATCGCCACGGATGTTCACGCCCTGCAGGTTGCCATTGGGGCCAACCGCGCGAATCTGGCTGCTGCCCAGCAAACTGCCATTGATGTTGATCGAACTGATTCGACCAGCAATGGTCATATCCAGCCCGCTCACATCCGCACCCGGCTTGAACGAACGCAGGTTACCGGTGGTCACCGACAGGCCGTCGATGGTCAACGGATCATCATCCACGCTACGCCCGGTGGTGATGCTGCGGATGCTGTTGGCAAAGTTGATTTCGGTATCGATGATGCGATGTGCTTTCACATCGCCAAGGTTGATCAGGCCCTGCATACCGACCGTGTTGATCTGACCGGCAATACCGTCAGAGCCGTCGGCCGGCACCAACGCAGACGTGCCACGGAAGACGGGTAACGCCTCAAAGGCGCTGGAAAGATCATTCAGGTAAGTCAAGCGACCATTATGAATCGGGTCGTACTGCAGACCGGTGGTGGCGTGACGAATCGCCGCGTTATAGTCATCGATGTCAAGCCATTCACCCTTGCCGGTGGCGGTGATGTTACCCATCGAGGCCGCCGCCTGGATGAACGTATTCAAGATGCCGAAGCCATCGGCACTGATGTTGCCGATGTTGGAGTTGCCTACATTCTGAATGGTGGTATTGACGATACCAAAGCCGCCGCCCTGAACGATGATGTCGCCGATGTCGCCGGCCAAGAGGGCGCTACCTAAAATACCGCCATCGCCACGCAGACGAACCAAGCCCAACTCGATTTCGCCGCCGACATTTATCAGGACGGTACCGATGGGCAAGGCCCTGGCCATATTCAGTTCACTGTAGGTGGCAACCTGCGTGTTGATCAGTGAACCGTTGTCCAGCACGATCGAATCGATGCCTTCAGTAGAAACCACATCGCCCCAGATGTTGCCGGCATTGTAATTGACCACCTCAACAATGCGACCTTCAGAGTACAAGCCAGCCCGTGAACCTTCACCGGAACCGGACGGGGCAATGCCTTCACCGATGTTGATCTTGACCAGACGACCCAAACCGGTTTCAGCACCTCCTGTGGTGTGCTGCATGGTCACGATCGGGGCGACGACACCTTCAAACAGACCGTCGATGTCCTGGTTGTGTGCATTGACGTACAGTTCGCCAATGCTGCCGCCGAGGGTGACACCGGCGCCGTTGTAGGCCGCGGCCATGATGTTGCCCGCTTCCTGTCGCGTTTCGATGTAACCGAAGTTACCAGCCAGAATCAACTTGGTCTGCTGGATATAGGGATATTCAAAGAAGTGGCCAGTGGTCACATCCACAATACCAGCCCCGAAGCCATTCAACGCCGGATCGACAAAGAAACTGTTCAGGATCAATGCATCATTGACGGCGCGACCTTGAATGTCGGTCTCGGCATTGCGCGATGCGATACCCAGCGCACCGTAGTTGATCAGGCGTCCCACACTCGCGGCGTGCAGGCTCACCAGTTCACCACCAGTGGTATTGCGATATTCCGTGATGGGTGACAGGCCCACGATTGAGCCACCAGCGAACAGGATGGTTTCCACATCGAACACATCGACGGGCAAACGCCCCTCAATGATGACGCTTGTGCCCGATTCCTCGGGTGCATTCGCGGTCGCAGGATCGAGTTCCACAGTGAGATTGCCATCATTATCCAGTACGCCGCGCGTGTAGCGCAGGGCCTGGCTTTCCGGGCCGTCCTGGTTGGTGATGGTCAGACGGCTGATCGAAACCGCATGATCGGTTTCGAAGTTCTCATGCGAGGTGATGTCAATGCCGTAAGCATCGGTGGTCACGTCCACCAGTACCGCACCGCCACTGCCGCGGATGCCGTACTGAGTGATTGTCAACGAACCGGGGTCGAGGTAACGGACGTTGGTTTCGCTTTCGGGCAGTGAAGCGTTGAACGATGGATTGTCCATCCCGCGCGGCGCAAGGGTGATCGCACCACCGCCATCGTCGATATGGAAGAAACTTTCACCCGCTTCATAGGTGGTGGTGCTGTAGCCACCGGCGATGAATTGCTGATCCTGGTAGATCGTGCCTCCCAAACGCATGTAGCGAACATCACCACCGGGGCCGGTTTCAATACCGGGGCCACCACCGCCAAGCGTGCCAAAGTCGCCGGTCACATCGATCAGGTCGATGATGCCATCGTTACCGGTGTCATCCGCGTTCGCGCGGAAATACATGTCGGTCCAACCGCCAATGAAAGTCATGGAACCGGCATGAATTGAACCCATGCCGGCATTGGTGAAGATGCGACCACCAAACAGGCCAGCCGCATCGATCGACTGGATATTCTCATCAACCCAGGCAGTATCGGAGGCCAGGTCACCGGTATCGATGAACATGGTCGTACCAAAGTTTCGAATCAGGCCAATGCCGCCGTTTTCAACACCAATGGTGGGGGATGCACTGACAATGCCACCATCATTGAAGCCAATATCGACACCAGCATCAAGAGACAGCAGGTTGCCGTTCGTGACTTCTATGATCAGACCGCCATCCGATACAAAACCGTCGAACCACATCGAACCAAGCGCTGTCAGCCCGCCCATATCCCCACGCTGGGTGGCGTAGGAGGTAGCGTTACTCACGGTGAGCATGTTGCCATCAACGCGCACACCACCGAGGGCCATATCATTCAGGCCGGTGATGGTCATGGTGTACGTGCCGTTGATCAACACCCCTTCAGCGCCGGAGAAGTCGGCCGCGCCAAACCCACTGACCGCAAAGCGATAATCGCCCGGGCGATCGGTGGTGAATCGCACCGGCTCGAAGAACGTGGCGCTGTTATCGACCGCGTTGTAGTTCGAGGCGACCAGTCGGCCATCCGGATCAAACACCGCAATGGCAAAAGCATTATCGCCGGTCACCGTCACCTCGAACGTCTCGCCGGCCAGCATGGACACGCTGTAGTAATCCACCTCGTCGCCGGCAATGATGGAATCCAGGTAGCCGACCACGCTGGTGAATGAGTCATCGCCCGCTATCAACGGACGTATCGTGCCCAGGCGTTGGGCAGTAGCGAAACTATCGTTGTTGAAACGATCGGTGCCATCGTAGAGCAGCGGAGCGGTGTCTCCACCAAAGAATGCACCGGAAGCACCATCCAACCAGTTGGACTGAAGTGAAGCTGCGGCATCGGCAAACCAGTCACGGCCTTCAAGCTCACGGTAGAGAATCGAGGAGCCGTTGTTGGCGTTGTCGTTTTCAATGTTGAATGTACCGATCCAACCATCAAGTGTGGCAATCTGGCCAACCTTGCCGCCGGCATACAGATCAAAACCGCTGACATACTGCGGCTCAACGCCGGTCACACCACCGCTGTTCGTACCAATCGCACTGGCGGAGAACAGGTTACGGATATCACCGCCGACGAAGAAATTGTCGGGCCGTTCGGGGCGACTTTCGAACTGGCCTGCGGTTTGGCCGGTAAGAATGGAGCCGGCGTAGAACGTATCGATCGAGCCAGAGATATCCACTCGACCGGTCACGCGACCACCGACGAAGATATCACCGATGTCCTGCGTGGCGTCGGCTTCCTGAATTTCCAGTTGGGTGCTGGTACCGGTGAAGTTCTTCAGCACCATGAGGGTGGCTGCTTCATCCGTTGCGCCAGCCTCACTTGCACCATCGATGCCCAGCAGCATGTGGCTGGTGCTGTTATCAACCGCGATGAAACGGTCATTTCGCAAATCGTAGGTCAACCCGCCAATGGTAGGACGCACAGTGCCCGGCTCGGTGGCAATGTTATCCGCAGCATCAAGGTCAGGTGTGACATCATCACCGACCGTGCCACCGATGATGGCTGTCAGGTTTGCACCTTGATTGATATCGATATCGATCAGGCGTCCGTTGACTTTGTCATGCGCCAGCAGGGTATCGCCGAACTGGTTGAACACCAGTGAATCCACGACAATGGCATTGCCTTCTTCATCAACCACCTGGTTGCCTTCGGTAACGGCCAGGCCGGTGTCCGCATCGATCTCATAGATCACACCGCCGTTGTCGACGATGTAGAGCGCCTGCTGTGGTGGCGTGCCAATGGCGCCATTGACTGTTTCGTAAGGCGCAAAGACCATCGAAGCCACTCCGGCGTTCTGGATCGCCGCGTCCATCTGGCCGATGGCGCTGAAGATGCCGGATTGATCGGCGCTGACAAACAGCAGATCGTTGCCGCCGCCCTGCTCTTCCACGCTGAAGAAGGTCGCACCATTGGAGGTGTAACCCACCAGATCATCGGAAATCGAACCCGGTGCGGTGACTTCGGTGGAGAGGGTTGGAACCAAATCGGCCGTCGGATCGAATCGGTCAAACGCACCAATCTGAACGATGCGTGACTGCCCTGCGCCCAGTGAAACTTCCGTGCCGAGCAGTTGGCCATCGAAACTAAAATCGATGCTGGTGACTTCCAGGTCGGTCGCGGCGGCAATTTGGATCGGGCCGAGGTTGGTGACCAAGCCAGTGCCAGTGTTGATCGTCACCAAGTCTGTGCCCGCCACGGTGTCGGTCACGGCATACAACACGCCGGTGGGGCTGAAGGCCATATCAACAAAGTCCGTCCCGCCGCCAGGCACCACCACGGCAATCTGCGTGGCATTCACTTCCGCAAGCGTGTTACCCAGCAAATCGGTCATGACCGTATCGAGAATAAACAGTGCAGTATCACCATCATTATTGTCGGCGATGATGTAAGCCTGACCGCTCGCATCGAAGTCCAGCGCGTGGATGTTGGTGAACGGATAGAAGGTACCCGGGTTGCCCAGGTCTTCGGTCTGAATCAGCGGCACCGTTTCGACCGGTTGCACGCCGGGGGTCACCGCATCCATATCAACTAGTTCGCCGTCGGCATTAATATTGATGCGGACGAGTTCATAGCCCCCCAAACCGTCGTTCTGGATGATGTAGATATTGCCATCGGCACCGGTAGCCATGGCCGCGATATCAAGGTCGACCCCGACATCGCCGCCGATCCCCAATGCCGACAGGTCCTGCGGATTGACGTTCGGCATCGTGGTCAACGTACCCAACGTGGCGGCTTTGCCCGGGCTTTGGAACAGCAGGTCGTTGCCACCCAAGTTACCGATGCTGTAGAAAATATCGTCGCCGTCGGCAGCATAACCCATCAGGCTGCCATCGACCGAACCTGGCGTCGTGGCTTCGGAAGAAAGACCAGGTAGCGCGGTATTGATCGCCACCACACGTCCACCGCCAGAGGCAGCAATCGACCGGTCGACGCCGTACAGACTGTCGAACGAATCGAAGTCGATGCCACGAATTTCACCTTGATCACCCCCCACAACGATCGCACCGACGGACGTCAGCGAGCCATCAGTCGCATCGATCTGTACCAGTTCACTACCATCGGTGGTCAGATCACCATCGCGAATGGCAAAGATCTCACCGGCCGAATTGAATGCCATATCCAGAATGGGATCGCCCGCTCCATCGGCATCCACTACGCCCACGCGTGTGGCCACCATTTCCTCTGCGAGTGCATCACCATCGATGTCGGTCGGCACCACATCCAGCGTGAACAACATCACGTCATCGGTCGCGGCACCAGCACTGTTGGCCGCATCGCCGATCACGTAGAGTTGGCCGTTGGTCGGGTTGAAGTCCATGCCGTAGACATTGGTCAGTTCACGCGCGGCATCGCCCACGGCCAGGAAGTCGTTCGCGGTATCCGGATCGTTATCCACAGAGAAGCTGAAGCCCGCGGTATCGTAGACCAAACCGCTCATAGTGGCGCTGATCGAGTTTTCCAGCGTCAGGGCAACCGTGGCGGTGTCGGGGTTGGTAATATCAATGGTGACAATGCGACCGGTGCCCACTGCGGGGTCAACGGTCCGATCGATGCCACGCAGGACATCGTTCTGGGTGAAATCGATGGAGTCGATCTCAAGACCTGTGCCGCCGATTTCAATCGCACCCACGGCACCAATGCTGCCGTCGGCGGTGTTGATGGTCACCAGGTCCGTGCCACCAGCCGTATCACGAATGGCGTACAGCGTGCCGTTGCTGTGGAAGGCCATATCCACGAACTGATCGCCACCACCGCCACCCACCACGACCACTTCGTTGCTGGCCACCAGCTTGCCCGCACCGTTGGCCGTCAACGCCAATTCGTACAGGGACGTATCGCCCCCAGCGCTCTCAGCCAGGATGTATGCCACGCCAGTCAGGGAATTCACCGTCATCGCATAGACGGTACTCATATCCACGTTATCAACGTCTTCAAACACTTCGCCCAGATCGGTGACGCTTTGGACGATGCCATTGACTTGCGTGATGGCGATCAGTTGCACCGTGGCGCCGGCATCATGCAAACCGTACAGCATACCGGCAGGACCATCGGCGAAAGCAACGAAGTTGTAATCCGCGAGCAGATCGCCACTGGTCTTGGCCGGGCCGGGGATCGGATCGGTGCTCACCGCACCATCGACCAGGCGTCCGAGTGTCACCACCGAAGTGACATCACCCTGGTTATCACGAAGAATGCGAATCAGTTCGAAGGCGCCGGTTTCTTCGCTTTCGTGGATCGCGTAGATCACACCGGTCGGACCGACCGACATGGCCACGATGTTGTAGGTCTGATCGTCGGTCCCATCGACCAACTCCCCGCCGATGGTTGAGGAATTGGGATTCGGGTTATTCACGTTCGCCACGGCAAACAGTTCTTCCACACCGTCGAAGTTCAAGTCGCCCCAAGCCGCGGCAGTAACTTCCAGATTGTTACCGGTGATCGAGTCAATGATGTCAACAACATTAACGGCCTTACCCGTGATCGGATCCACCAGCGCCAACTCTGAACCGGTATCGTTGCCGGAAGGATCGCGTCCATCGTTATCGATGACGATCATGGCATCGCTTTGGGTCTGATCGCGCTGCAGGCTCACTGCCACCACGCGGTCAAGGTTTTGGCCCAGTGTGCGGTCGCCCAGATCGTTCACCGTAACCAAATCGTTGGTTTGCACGAAGAAGTCGAGCAGGTTCTGATCAACATAGATGCCCGCCCCCACATTGTTGAGATCAGCCACCGGCGTACCAGAACTGTCTTGACCGTCAGGCGCCGTATCCAGGCCACTGGCATAGAGACCCAATTGCGTGGCCAGGTCGCCACTGACCAGCGGAGCGAGCGGCTCCTGAATCGTCGCAGCATCATTGCGGAAGACCATCTGCTTCGCACCGATGTAGACGCCACCAATGCCGTCTGCGAAGGTGATGATGTTTTCGTCGCCGTTGGCTGGATCAATCTGCAGGTCGTAGGTTGAGTCGCTGGTGATGCGAATTTCGTTGAAGCCCTGCTCATTCTGTGGCGTCACGCCCGTGTAAGGCTGGCGAGAGATACCGTCTGGCGTGATGTGCAACACAGACAGGCGAATTTCAGCATCCGGACTGGCATGCGAAACGTAGATACTGAACAACTGATCCGCCGCGCGGAAGCGTGTGTCCAGAATCACCAGGTCATCCGTCACGGTATCGGTGGCAAACAGCGCGCCGCGTGTGCCGGTGAACGGATCAATCACCGTGGGGTTCCAGGCCAGGCCTTCCAGGTTTTGCCCCTCATCGCCGGGGTTACCCGTGTTCCCCATTTCCGACACGACACCGGAAGTCAGATGCGTCAGCGAAGGTGGTAGAATGTCGATGCGTACCAGTATGTCGCCGGCGGCACTGGTCGGATCGTTGATGATGCCGAAGATCAACGCCTCTTCTGAATCCGGATCATCATTCACCACTTCAATACCGGTCACCGTGGTGATCGGTGCGCCAAAGTAGCTCATCGTGATCGTGCCACCAATGGTGACGGTCGAAAGGGCTGTGTTGGCATTACCGACCGTGGTGCCATCCCACTCACGAATCTGCCCTTGATTCGTGCCGTCGACTTCACTGACCACTGAGAACAGCAGGCGAGCGCCATTGGCACTGGTGGAATCCTGATCCCAGGCAATGGAACTGACTGATTGGGCATCCCCGGCCAGACCGCTGATCGTACCCACGCGACGCAGCGAACTCTGAATGGCTGAGCGCGACGACAGGTTCACATCGACGGTGTACAGGTCGTAGCGATTGGTCGAAGTCGTCCCCGGCGATTCCGTGATAAAGTAGAGTAAGCCGTCATTGACACTACCGGTGGACGGACGGAAGTCGGAGCCGACCACACCCGTGATGGTGGTCAGACCGGTCGTCGGATCCAGCAGCGTGGTAACAGCCGATCCCCGATGCAGTTCGGTGGCGTTGGCGGCATAAAGGACGAAATCGCCATTGCCGGTCTCATCGAGGGATACCAGATCGCGGAATACTTCTGTCACCGTGGGATTGTTGGCCGTTTCGCTCAGCAGTGCGGAGTCGCCACCGCCCACCGAAGTGTTGATCTCAATCAGTCGGGGCTGAATCGCACCAGTGGAACTGACCTGGCTGTTATCCAGACCGACAAGAATTTCCTCACCGTTCGCATTCTGAGCGTAAGCAATGCCATCGATTTGCGTGGCAGCGCCACCAACCAGAATTTCGCTGATTTCTTCGGTGGTGGTGGTCAGCGCGCCCGCTGCGGGAATGGAGATACGGTGCAGGTGGGTGGTAATGGTACCACCGGTGGCCGCAGCCCGACGCTCGACTGCCAGGAATGACGTGGTGCTGCCAGACTCAGGTGTCATGGCGATGTAGTTCAGGTTGTCCTGCGCGTTGGCGTTCAGTGTGTTGAGAATCCACGAGGCGTCGTTGTCTTCAAACTGACCGGTGGTCTTATCCACACGCACCACCGCGCCGTCGAGCAAGCCACCGGCACCACTGGCATCGTTGAGCGGATCACCATCGTAGTCATTGGTCAACACGAACAGTTGGCCATTCTCGGCAAACGCAATCGCGCCTACGTCAGACAAAATACCGCGTGATGCCGCGCCGAAAGCCAGCGCTTCATTCACACTCGCCGTGGTATCCACACGTACGCTGTAGGAATTGCCATCCGAATCGTAAGTAAAGCCCTGCATACTGGTGAGCACGGCGCCCGCACTGCTGTAAGAGATCGAGCCGCGTGGATCAGTGGTGTTAATTTCCACCAGGCGACCGGCGCCGGCGTTCACCGAACGGTCCACACCGCGCAGGATGTTGCCAGGGGTAAAGTCGATGCTTTCGATCTGTGCCGCGGCACCATCGACCAGAATCGGGCCGGTGCCCGCTGCACCGGAGGGGTCCACGGGGGTGATGGCAAAGGTGGTCAGGTTGATCGTGACCAGGTTCGAGCCATCGGTCGCGCCGTTGGCATCGGTCACCGCGTAAAGCACACCTTCTACGGCGGGGTTACCGCCCCCTGCTGGGGTACCGCTGTAATCAAATGCCATGTCGATGAACGGATCGCCCACTGCACCGGCGTAAAGAATGCCCTGCTCGGTGGCGACGATTTCATCCGCATCGGTGTCGACGTCGGCCGCGGTATCCTGCGGCGCAAGGTTGACGGTGAATAGCGAAGTATCGCCGGCGTTGGTGTCGGCGATCATGTACAGCGTGCCGGTGGCAGGCTCAAAGTCCATCGCATGCACGGTGGTGATGTTGACGAACGCAGTGTCTTCCACCATGTCGCCCAGCACATCCACCGCAGCCACCACACCGTTGGTCTGTGTGATGCGTATCATCTGCAACGTGCCAGCGTTGTCGTTCACACCGTACAACGTGCCGTTGGAATCTGCCGCGAAGGCCTGCAGGTCCAGGTCGCCCAGCAGGTCGCCGTTGACCGGGTCGACCACCGGAGCCACGTGATCGCGGTTGGTCAGGTAACCCAGATCAGTCACCACGCCGGTGCCGCGGTTGATCGAGTAGAGTTTGCTGCCGATGTTGTCGTCGGCGACGACGTACATCAAACGGGTGGTGTCGTCGATCGCGCTGGCCGTGGGAGTATCGTCCAACGGGTCACTCAGCGTGGCGGCCTGGTCCTGCCCGAGGCTGGCCTGCTGCAACATGGTTTGCACAGTGGCGTCGCCGTTATCGTGATCGAGTTCGACCAACTGCACCAACACGTTGCCGTTGATGCTGCCGACGTTGAAGCCGTAGGTGCTGCCGCCCTGGATCGCTTCTTCACTGGCAATACCAAGGATGGTGATTTCCACACCATCGGTACCGCCGTTGGTGCTGCCGCTGGCGAAGTCGGGGTCGTTGACATTGGTCGAGCCAACCAGCTCCACGCCGTCGATCAGGTGAGAGATACCCACACGATCCAGGTCGCTGGCGGTATAGGTGCCAGGCAGATCGCCAAGGGTCAGGCTGTCGGCCGTTGCCCCATCGGTGTAGCCGCCGATCAGTTCGATCAGGGCATCGCCACTGACCTGAACTTCGACGACCTGGCCGTCGACATCGACAAATTGGAATGTTTCGCCACCTGTCACGGTGGTCAGCAGAAGACGGGGCTCGAGAGTTTCGAGTTGGTGCGGTACGGTCTGATCAATTCCCATTCTGGTCGCCTCTTTTTGACGCATGGAACTACCCCTTCGCACGATCCTAATCTGGTGTTGTTCAGGCCTGGTTGTCGTAACGCTTCTGCTGAAGCGCGTCCCCCGCTCCTATGGTTTTCGCTGGCATGACCGAATCGTCAGTGGGTCTGACGCGCTTGCCTCTTCGCTTCGTTGTGCCAGCCTACGCGATAACCCCAAGATCGACTTTGGATCACTGCTTGTGTGCCGCGTCTGATCTTGCTCCCAGGTAAGTCGCTCCGCATCCTTAGGAAACAACCAAGGTTGTGTGGCTGGAATCAAAGAAGCTATCACGTTGAGGTTATACCGGCCCGCGTCCTCATTGTCCAGTAACGTTGGGCCTGGCTGCACGAGATCGCGGTGCACCGAACACTCTGCCGGAGAATCGGTTACGTGCAACAAGGCCCGGCAACAGCCCCTCGCGACGCCCCAAGGCCGCCTTAGGGTCGACCCGCACGACAACCGACCCGGGTTTCACCACCATCGGGGTCGGTCTGGCTTTCGCGAAAGTGGGACACCGAGACTCCGTTTTCAGGCTATTCGAACCTTAGTTCCCTGCCTGGTCGTCCGGAGCACCGTCGAGTTTGATCTCGCCGTGGCGCTGCTCGTGAGCATTGATCACCTGCCCGAGCGTGATGGCCAGGCGCTTGGCCGTCTTGTAATTCAGGATCACCCGGTCGTTGAACTTGAGCATCAACTGGCCCGCCACACCCTGGTCGGTTTGGCCACCCGGATTGGGAGCGAACATATTCACGCCGAAGTCGACAAACACCTCGTCACCGGTGGCATTGGTGCGGAACGCGTTGGCGTAACTGGTGGTCATCTCGCGTTCATCCATCTGCAGGCGAACCTGTTGCTGGGGGGCGTTCGCGGGAGCGTTGTCAGGAGTTTGATCTGCCATCTGTGCCTCCGGCCAAAGGGCCATTCAAAAATACGTTACGTCGTTCAACGATGTTCGCACATTGTCGTGCGTGCTTGGGAACGACATGAAATGTTACCGCAGAGATCGCAGAGGCTGGATGCTGTTATTGCCATCAACATAATCTCTGCTCTGCGCACGCCGCGCTCTCTGCGGTGAGTACTGCTTCATCGGGCGTCACTCACCGTAACCATTCGGATTGTTCTTAAACCATTGCCATGCGCTGGCGACGATGTCATCCATCTCGGTGATCTTCGCTTCCCAGCCGAGCTCAGCTTTCACCTTGTCGGCGTTGGCATACAGCGTGGGTGGATCACCGGGGCGACGTTCACCTTCCACTACCTTGAAATCAACGCCGGTCACGCGCTTGACCGATTCGATCACCTCGCGCACCGAGTAGCCCTTGCCGATGCCCAGATTGTAAAACTTCGCATCGCCGGGCTTGAGTGTTTCCAGCGCAAGAATGTGCGCGTTGCACAAATCTTCCACGTGGACGTAATCGCGAATGCACGTGCCATCGGGCGTGGGGTAATCGGTGCCGAAGATGCTCACTTTTTCACGTTGCCCCAGGGCCGCCTGAAGGATGACCGGAATCAGGTGCGTTTCCGGTTTGTGGTCTTCCCCGATCGAACCATCCGACGCACACCCAGCCACGTTGAAGTAACGCGGCGCAACGAAACCGAATTCCGGATCGGCCGCGACAGTGTCGAGCAGGATGCGTTCGACGAACAGCTTGCTCCAGCCATAGGGATTGATGGGGCTTTGCGGCATCGTCTCGACGATAGGCATCGTCTCCGGTTCGCCGTACGTGGCACACGTGCTGCTGAACACCAATCGCTTGGCACCTGTCGCCTGCATCGCCCGCAGCATGCTGATCACCCCCGCGGTGTTGCGGTGATAATAATCGAGCGGTTGTTCCACGCTCTCCCCCACATATGCCAGCGCGGCAAAGTGCATCACGCTGTCCACCTGAAATTCACGCAACGCTTTCTCCACCACGTCCGTATCGTTCATGTCCGCCTGGACAAAGTCAGCCCGCTTATCCACCGCCGCGCGATGGCCACGAAAAAGATTGTCAATCACCACCACCTTATGCCCCGCATCCAGCAACTGCTTGACCGCATGCGACCCAATGTACCCTGCCCCGCCGGCAACCATGACGTTCATCTGTCGACCTCACTGAACAAAGTGTGGAACGAAGTATCGTAACAAAGTAGATGGGAATGGCTAGTTCTCCCGGGAACATTGAACCACAGAGACGCAGAGGGGAGTTGACAGGATTGACAGGATGAACGCGATTGTCGAATCAGAACCATCCTGTCAATCCCGTTCATCCTGTCCACTCTTCGCATTTCTCTGCGTCTCTGCGTCTCTGCGGTAAAAAACCATCTGCTCTGCGTTTCGACATTGCGAATCACGCTTTGCCCAGCTTTGCCACCACCTGGGTCACCACAAAACCACCAACAATCAATCCCATCGCGCCAAACACCTGCAACACACTGGGTGTGAAGAACGCCGTCGCATCTTCACTGACCGTTTCCTGGAACGGCCAAAGCCCCACCACCGCGCCGATTAATAAGCCAAGCAACACGCCGAGTGTTGCCTTTTCAAATCGTTTGAGTAGCCAACGCAGCAAGTTGCTCACGCCCACCACGCCGACGATCACACCGATGCCCACCGGCAGGCACACGTTGATCAATGGTTCCTGCGCCGCGGACAAACTGCCGGCGCGCAACGCCTCCTTCAGCGCATCGATGCCCGACAGGATCGGCACATACACCCCCAACACCAACAGCAGGTATCCACCACTCACCCCCGGAAGAATCATGGCGCTGGCGCCCGCGATACCGGCGATCAACAACATGATGAAACTGGCTTGCTCGTTACCACCTTCAGGCCTGCTTTGCTGCGCGATCGCCAGCAGCGCCATCACCGCGAAGCCCACCACGGCTCCACACCACGCCGACACCGTCACCTTACCCAGCATCTTCTTCACGATGGGCACACCACCCAGCGTCAATCCGATGAACAGGCTGTACATGACCCACCGCTGTTCCAGCACCAGGTTCTTCACCGGCCCGGCCAGCAGCACGATCGCCAACAGCGCCGCCAACACCACCGACCCCAACACCAACAACGACCGAAAGCGAAACTTCAGCGTGGTCACTTCCGCAATGGCCGTGATGAAATGCGTGTAGATGCCGCTCGCCACCAGCATCGTGCCCCCGCTGATGCCCGGCACCAGGTTCGCCAGACCCATCAACACCCCACCCATCGCACTGCGTGTGACCAGACCCGCCACACCGGGATTGCGTTTACCTTCACTCATGCGCTTGCGATCTCCACGATGCGGTCCGGTGATTCATTCAACACGATCAACCCATGCACCAACGCCCACCGCTGCTTCGCCAACTGTTCATCGCCAAGCTGGGCCGACCAGTGCGCGATCACATCGTTCACCTGCGGCAATGGTTCGGTCGACATCGCCGTGCGGTACAGATCGACATTGGCCTGCGCCGCTTCGACATATAACCGAACCGATGCTTCAAACGTTGCCTCATCCACCGTCGGTCGAAGCATTTGTACGGCCGCCGCCGCCACCAGTTCATCCTTATCCCGGAAGTAACGGTAGATGCTGCCCACCGCGCAACCCAGTTCCTCCGCCAGCACGCGGATGGTCAGCCCCCGCGCACCGTGCGAAGCACAACACGTCAGCGTCGCCTCAAGCACATGCTCGCGCGACAGAAAACCCGGGGCCATGCGTTGTCCTTCACCATCGGTCATCACACGATTGTCGTGCATCGCCCAACCCGCGGCAACCGTTGCGGTTATCCTGTGCGCATGGCCGAGTCTGCTGACATCACCATCACCAGCCGCATCGTGCTGCCGCGCGCGATGGTGCGGTTTCGGTATGCGCGCAGCCGTGGGCCAGGTGGGCAGAATGTGAACAAGCTGAACACCAAGGCGACACTGACAATTGCGCTGGAAGACCTTGCCGACCACCTTCCGGCCGATGCGCTGGCGCGGCTCAAACAACAGGCCACCGCATATATCACCGACGCGGGCCTTCAGATCAGTTGCGACTCGGCGCGTTCGCAGATCGCCAACCGCGATACCTGCATCGAACGTCTGGTCGCCCTGATCCGTCACGCACTCATCCGCCCCAAAAAACGCCGCCCCACCAAACCGACGCGATCATCGGTCGAACGAAGACTGCAATCGAAGAAGCGGCGGAGCGATGTCAAAAAACAACGTCGCGAAAAACATGAGTAGCGGACGCGGCAAGCCGCGGCACTAAACACCAGTTCCGAGTTCCGCGCTCCGAGTTCCGAGTTTCCCATGCCCCTCATCCCTCTGACCAACCCCGATGACCCCCGCCTCGATCTCTACCGCGACATTCGTGACCGCGTGCTGCGGGCCAACGGCCTGCGCTTCATGGCCGAGGGTCACATGCTGTTCGAACGCCTGCTCGCCAGCGGGTTGGAAGTCGAGTCGGCCTGCATCTCGGCCAAGCGTTTGCCACAGGTGCAATCCATCATTCCGCCCGACCTGCCGGTGTATGTGCTTGATGAACAGTTGCATCACCAGGTCGTTGGCTATCGATTGCACACCGGGGTGCTGGCCATCGGCATCCGCAAGCCCTGGCCCACGCTGGATGACGTGATGGCCGGCGCCACCGACCCCGTCACCTTCGTCGCGTGTCCGTTCCTGAAAGAATCGGAGAACCTCGGCTCCATCATCCGCACGTGCTGCGCGTTCGGCGTTCACGCCCTCATCCTCGGCCCCGAATGTTGCGACCCCTACTACCGCCGTTGCCTGCGCGTCTCCATGGGCAACGCGTTCAAACTCACCATCATCCGCACCGATGATTTCCACCGCACCCTCGAACACATGCACACCACGTATGGTTTCGAACGTTACGCCACCATCCTGGACCCCAACGTCATTCCGTTACAGTACGTCCAACGCGCCGATCGCAGTTGCATCCTGCTCGGCCATGAAGTGGACGGTCTGGACGAACGCACGATCGCGCAATGTGATCACCGCATCACCATGAAGATGCACGATGGGGTTGATTCGCTCAGCGTGGGCGTCGCCGCGGGCGTGGTGTTGCATCAGTTTTGTCGGGGGTAGGCATACGGGGTGCCACAGAGCATCGCGCAGCGTGCTCTGTGCTTAACATGGGCGATGTCCTCACACACAGCACCACGGACGGATGCTGTGTGGCACCCTTGGCACTCCGTGTTCCACGTTCCGAGTTGGCTAGCCTCGCGCTTCGTCGAGGACTTGCGCTTTGAGAATGATCAGGCCCATCTCGAGTTGCGGATCGAGGCCGCGCTCGAGGATTTCGGCCACGTCCTTCACGGGCGGAAGTTCTTCTTCCTTAGGCTCATCCTCATCGCCTTCTTTCTTGCTGATCAGTGCATCGGCGTTCACTTCGTCATCCGTCTCGCGCAGCACGTCGAGCAGCATGCGGGCTTTGAGCAGGCTTTCCACCTGGCGGTCGGTCATGCGGACGTTGATGTCCGGCACGATGCCCCACGTTTTCGCTTTCGGCCGACGATGAATCACCCGGCCACTCGGCAGCACGTAATACTGCGTGGTCAGCTTCAACGCCGCCTGCTCATCGCTGTGCCACAGCACCTGCTGCACGGAACCCTTACCGTAACTCTGTTCGCCGACGATGATGCCGCGTCGGTAATCCTGCAGGGCGCCGGCCACAATTTCGCTGGCCGAAGCACTGCCGCGATTGATCAGGCAGACCACCGGGAAATGCTTGTACGTGTGATGCGTATCCGCCTCCGCCTTCCACGTCTGCTGGCCCGCCTGCGCCTGGCCGGAAACAATCACGCCTTCATCGATGAACCGGTTGCCGATGGCGATTGCCGCGGTAAGCAACCCGCCGGGGTTGAAACGAAGATCGAGCACCAGGCCGTTGATGCCCTTTTCGTTGCGCATCTGTTCGACCGCTTCATCCAGTGCATCCGCCGTTTCCGGCCCGAACTGCGTCATGCGAACGTAGCCCAGCTTCAATGTCGGATCGATGTAGTAATCCCATTGTCCGCCGGGCTTGCGTCGCCACCCTTTGGTGGAAGTGATCTTGATGATGGCGCGCGTGAGCGTGAGCTTGCGCAGGTCATCTTCACCCGGTGTGCGAATGCCCAGCACCACTTGCGTGCCCTTGGGGCCGGTGATCTGTTCAACCGCCTGGTCAAGGCTGATGCCGGTGGTGGGCCTGCCATCCACGGTGACAATGCGATCACCCGCCTTGATACCTGCGCGGTGGGCCGGCGTATCTTCCAGCGGACTGACGACGGTCAATTCACCATCGGTGAGCGTGATCTGAATACCCACGCCGGTGAACTTACCCTTGGTGGTGCGTTCGAATCGTTTTTTCTGGGCGGGCCAGATGTTCGCGCTGAAGTCGTCCAATGTGGTGACTGCACCCTCGCCGAATTCATAGAGGATGACCTGCTCGGGCAGGTCGATGGTTTTACGATTGGCCAGAATCAAGTCGCGCACCATGGCACTGGCATCGCCATAGCTCATGGCGACCGTGCGACCATCCACCCGGCCACGCAGTCGCATCAATTCCGAAGCGAAGTCGTTCACCTTGGCTTTGTCGGTGAGGCTTGGAAACGATTCCTCCAGGCCGTTGGTACCCAGCAGGTCGAACAGGCCGGCGATGCCGCCCCGCATCAGTTGTTCAAAATCAGTCGACTCCACATGCTGCCGCGCTGCCAGCACGATGATGCGGCGAAGCATCGACGCATCCACCTGCTCAAGCTGCTTCTCCCAGGTGTCATCTTCCTGGCCGGCCCACTTCTTTGGCTCGGGGTCGTTGTGTTCCTTGGCGTAGGCGGCCTGCTGGGCGTACCACGCATTGGGGGCGTAGGTGCGCAGCATGCGCAGGCGGCTTGAAATGCGCTTCACCTGGTCGCGATACTTGCGCTGCGATTCAAACAGCAGGTCGAGCCGACGGTACAACGCCACCGCTTCCAGCCACTGCTGATTCGTCTCGTATTCGTTGGCCTGCTTCTCCGCACTGGCGACCAGTTGCTTGATGTCCGCCCGGAGCAGAAAACCATCGCGGTTGGGCGCCAGGTCGTGCGCTTCCACGGCACTGGCCATGGCTTTGGTCAGGTCGCCTTCGTCCAGTTTCTTGTTGAGTTTGTCCATGCGCAGTTCGAAAGCCTCGCGGCTTTTTGATTCGCGCTTCACGTTGAGCGCCTCGAACTGCGTGATGTCATTGCGCAGAATCGCCAGACGCGGGTCGGCGTCATCGGTGTAAGGCTTATCCTTGATGGTCTGGTACAGTTCGTGCAGCCAGGCGCTGCTGGTGGTGTCCGATGGCACCAGGCCAGCGGCACTGGCCAACGGCTGATCCGCCCGGGCGGGAACAAGAAGAACCGCAGCCAGTAAAGCCGCGGCAGGAAAAGTCCGGAAAAATCGTAACTGCATATGCGTGCTCACCATTTCTACGTCTTAGCGGGCGTACGGTTCGTCTGGGTTATTGTCGGCGATCGGACGGCCAATCTCCAATCATCAGACGTCCCATATCCCCCGTTTCGGACGAACATGCGTTAGAATCGTGCCATGTATTGTAGGTGGATCAGCCTTGCCGAGTCAGCAACCGACAAGCCGGAGCTGTATGCCCGGGCGTTGTGGGGGCTGGTGGTGCTGCTGGTGGCGATGTTTCTGGCGTTTGCGGTGATGCGGCTGATCCGCATGTGCTGGGCGCGAGCCGATCGCCGGGCCATCGCCCAGCAGGAACAGATCGACCCCGACACGCGCGACGCCTGGACCGAATCCGCCCGTCGCATGCCCATGCAAGCCGATGAGGCCGACCCCGATGAATCTGACCGATAAAGTCGCATTAGTGACCGGCGGCGCACGACGCGTGGGACGCACATTGGCGATCGAACTGGCCCAGGCCGGCTGCGATGTGGCCATCACCTTCAACACCAGCCGGGCCGATGCCGAGCAGGTCGTCAAAGAAATCACGGCGCTTGGCCGTCGCGCCTGGGCCTGGCAGGTTGATCTGGCCAACCCCACCGCACCACGACAGATCACCGACGACGTTACGCGTGATGCCGGGCGGCTCGACGTGCTCGTTCACAACGCCTCCGTCTACGAACCCTCCCGCTGGGGTGACACGAAAGATTACGAACTGCACATTCACCATCGGGTGAACGCCATGGCACCGGTGATGATGACCCAGGCCTGCGCCGACCTGCTCAGCGCCGACGGCGGCGGACGGGTGATCAACTTCCTCGATGCGCATCTGCTGGAAAACACCCGTCGCGGTTACCTGGCCTACAGCATGTCCAAAGCCGCCCTGCTTGAAGCGACGTACGTGCTGGCCCGCGAGATGGCGCCCGCCGTGACCGTCAACGCTATCGCGCCCGGCGTGATCGACTGGGCCGAAGACATGACCGACGACCAGCGCGCCGCCTACCTCAGCCGCATCCCCCTCGCCCGCCCCGGCACCCCGCAGGATGCCGCCCAGGCCGTGCTCTACCTCGCGCGCAATGCCGACTACCTCACCGGGCAGATCATCCGCCTCGACGGCGGCCGCACACTGGGTTCATAACAGAACGTCCCGCTTCAGCAGACCGCCCTGTCCACACCTTGTTATCCTTATCAACCCCATGACGCGCACCCACGCCATCCCCGGCATCGATCTCTCGCAGTGCATGTTGCGCGATCGGCACCGTCTGCGCGCCAGGCTCCGCCAGGTCTCCCGTCGCCGTCGCAACCGCCAACCCGTCGAGCGCATGGTCGAACAGATTCGCGCCGACTTCGAAAAATCGCGTGATCTGCTGCAATCCCGCCGCCGCAACCGCCCAACCGTCACCTACCCCGGCGAGCTGCCTATCAGTCAGAAGCGTGATGAAATCGCCGCCGCTATCCGCAACAACCAGGTCGTCGTCATCTGCGGCGAAACCGGCAGCGGCAAGAGCACGCAACTGCCCAAAATCTGCCTCGATATCGGGCGTGGCCTGAACGGTTACATCGGTCACACCCAGCCCCGCCGAATCGCCGCCCGTTCCATCGCCGCGCGCGTGGCTGATGAACTGCGTTGCCCACTCGGGCGCGGTGTCGGTTACAAGGTGCGCTTCGGCGATCACACGTCCGACGAAAGCTACATCAAGGTGATGACCGATGGCATCCTGCTGGCCGAAACGCCCAGCGATCGCCTGCTCACCGCGTACGACACCATCATCATCGACGAAGCGCACGAGCGCAGCCTGAACATCGACTTCCTGCTCGGCTACCTCAAACAACTGCTGCCCAAACGCCCAGACCTGAAAGTTATCATCACGTCCGCCACCATCGATCCGCAGCGCTTCAGCGATCATTTCACCGATGCCCCCATCATCGAGGTATCCGGCCGAACCTACCCCGTGGAAGTGCGCTACCGACCGCGCAGCACCGACGACCCTGAAGCCGAAGACCGCGAACTGCACGCCGCCGTACTCGATGCCGTCGATGAACTGGCGCAACTTGATACATCTGGCGACATTCTCATCTTCCTTTCCGGTGAACGGGAGATTCGCGACATCGCCGAGGCGTTACGTAAACACCATCCGCGCGGCACGGAAGTGTTGCCGCTGTTCGCACGCCTATCCGCCGCGGAACAGATGAAGGTGTTCGCCCCGCATAAGCAGCGGCGCATCGTGCTGGCGACGAACATCGCCGAAACATCGCTCACCGTACCTGGCATCAAGTACGTCATCGACGCCGGG
>JANQFT010000108.1 GCA_028277685.1 Phycisphaeraceae bacterium | reverse complement strand
ACCGGCTGGACGATCATCGCCTGCATTTCCTGCATCCGGCGAGCCAGCGCCTGGGCGGTGCGACCCACATCTTCCAGTTCCGCGCGGAAGCTCACCGCACCCGGTTGCGTGGGAAGGAGGATGGTCTTGCCCCACGTGCCGTTGGGCAGGCGTTCCTGGCGTTCGATCAACACATCGGCGATGGCCAACGTCTGCTGCCACCATTGGGCGTAAATCTGCTGACGCACGCCGGTGGAAGTTTGCATGAGCGATTCACGCAGCACCCGCGCTTCGAAAAGGCCGGCCAGGGAAACCCACTGCACATCGTAGGGCGGGCGTCCAAGCATACGGACCAGGGCCGGGTTGTTGCGGGCGGCCATGGCGTCGATGGTGCCCATGTCCGGCCGGGCGACCAGACCGTTGACCGCGGGGATGACCGGCTCGTGATAGGGCATGACCGACATGTTGTCGCCGCTGGCCACGGTGGTGGTGCTGCCGCCGCCTTGCTCGGAAAGGATCAATGGTTCAGGTGAGGAGGTAAGATTCGCCAGCGCCATTTCCGGCGAGACCGGCTTGCGGAGTTTCTCGGTCATCTGACCGGCGTAGTCGGGAACGGTCCATTCCAGCAGTTCTTTGTGCGCTGCTTGTGAGTCGATGCGCTGTCGGTAGGTGATGGCCTGCTTTTCGAGTCTCGGATCGATTTCCGTCGGTGCAATCCGTTGGCCGGAGAAGGATGCCGTGTAGGGGGTGGCCACCGCATAAAAGTAGACGGCAACCAGGCAGACGATCACACACACCGCGAAGATGACTTTCTCGATGTGGCGTTCGAGCAGGCTGATGTTCTTGAACTTCATGTTCGTATCTCCGCGGGGTCACGCAGGCGTGGCAAGGTCACAATCAGACGAGGCGATACACAGGTGGTCTACCTTCCTTCTTCGAAACCTGGTTCGCCGCCGAAGCCCCGGTTGTTGAAGTTGCGGAAGTTGCCTGATCTGGAAGCATCTGTGGGTTGGAACTCTGGATCGCGTGGGGGCAAACTCAGGTTCCAGCGCACCTGGTCGGGCATCAGGCCAAGGTCGTAGAACTTGATCGCTTTGAGACGGGCGATCTTGTCTGCAGCGTTGGTCAGGTTGTTGAACTGCGTGTCGGTGGGGGTGGCATGCTGATATTCAAGGATGGCCATGCGATCGGTGTGGCCATACGTCCAGCGACGCAGCCACAGCGATTCAATGTCCAGGTCGAGTTGAACCACATCCACACCCTGGCCATAGAAGTAGCCAGCTTCGAATTCGGCATACTCATCGACCGCGGTGATCTTGGTCGGCGTGGCGGTCATGAAGTTGATGCGGCTGATCGCATTGAGCAGCAGCGGGATGCGTTTCACATCGATGATGACCGACATTTTCGCGGTGCGTACATCGAACAGGGCGTTGGATGTGCGCCCGGTGCCGGACACGCTGAAATCGCGCGCCAGCGGTTGATTGTGATCCGGCTCGGTGAACTTGGGGTTGCCCTGTTCATCGGTGGCGATGGAAGTTGCGTTGGGGTCGTTCTTCGGCAGGATGTAGCCGGGGGTAACTTCAATTTTGATCAGTCGCTTCACCGGCAGTGATGCCACGTGGGCGGCGGGATTCGGATTGGCCGAATGATTGGCCAGGTTGATCGCGTCGACCAGGTCCTGCTGAATCCACAGGGCCATTTGGCCTTCCCACAGATCGTCGATTTCCGGTCGGGTGGATTGGGCGGCCCAATCACCGATGCTGAACGGTCCCGGTTCGATGAGTACCTGCCGATTGAACTGCGGCGCCTTTTCGACGTACACCCGCGTTTCAGCGGCGCGGCTGATGATCAACTCGCGACGAGCCGCCGCTTGTGTTTCGGCCAGTTGCACACGTTCGGCATCCACCAGGTTTGCCCCTTCAAGGCCTGGTTTTTGCTTGAATTGTTCGCCGGCCAGGGTGACGGCTGCTTCGATCTCTTGTGGCGTGGGAGCCACGTTCGCACCAAGCTGCTGGTACAGGCCGGGCTTGCTTCCGTTACCACCGGGGCTGAAGAATGCGCGGCTGTAGGCCATGTGGGCGTTCGATTCCAACACGCCACCGGCCGTGTTCGGCTTGGGGAACAGGCCCTGCACCAACAACTCGTGGTTGCCACGGTTGAAGTCGACGGCCAGTTTGAACAACTCGCTGTAACCGCCGTTCATCTCTTTGAAGATGGTGGCCAACTGCGCCACGTCCGCTTCGTTGATGGGGCGGCTGATGGCCAGTGGTTCACCATCGGTGCGGGCGGGGCCGTTCAAAGAGCCACTGGTCAGTCGATTGAGTTCCGAGCGGGTGCGGTCGGCCTGGGTCAGTTCGCTGCTGAAGCGTTGACCGGCGGGCATGGTCAGCACCAGGTGTACCGCCAGGCACAGCAAAATCACCACGCAGCACGAAACGGTCACGATATTTGTTTTGGCCCAGTTGATCAGGTTACTCATGGCTGGGTCTCCGTATCGGTGGCGTCGGTCTTGGCGGTATCGTCTTCGGGTAGCCGCAAGGCGACGGTCCATTCCAGTTCAAATCGCGAATCGGTGCTGCGATCTTCCTCGGCCCGGGCTTTGGTGGACCTGGTTTCGGCGGTCCCGGCTTTGGCAATCAACCCAACTTCGCAGCCGCCCCCACGCAGACCGATCTTTCCAAGATCACCGTGCTGCCCCCCCCGCCCTTCGCC
>JANQFT010000105.1 GCA_028277685.1 Phycisphaeraceae bacterium | reverse complement strand
CATCCGCCACACCACCGATTTGGCCCATTGTTCGACTGTCACTCAGTGTCGCCGGGCAGTGCCTGTTGCTGATTGCCGTTCCCGGCATATTGATTGGGTGGTTGCTGGCGCGCAAACAGTTCTATGGGCACGCGCTGGTCAATGCGCTGGTGCATGCGCCACTGGTTCTGCCTCCGGTGGTGGTGGGATATCTGCTGTTGGTGGTATTGGGGCGGGACACGGCAGTGGGACGTTTGTTCGGCACATTCGGCATGGAATTGGCGTTCACCCATTGGGCTGCGGTGATCGCTTCAGCCGTGATGGCGTTCCCGTTGATGGTGCGCTCGGTGCGCGTCGCGATGGAGATGGTCGACCCCAAACTGGAACAGGCGGCACGCTCGCTCGGTGCGGGTCCATGGCGGGTGTTTTTCACGGTCACGTTACCCCTGGGTATCACCGGTGTGATAGGCGGTTTGGTGTTATCGTTCGCCCGCAGTCTGGGGGAATTCGGTGCCACCATCACCTTGGCCGGGAATGTTGAACACGAAACGCGCACGCTCCCACTCGCCATCTACAGCGCCATCCAGTCGCCAGGTGGTGACACGGCTGCGATGTGGTTGGTGGGTGTTTCGATTCTGGTATCCGTCGCGGCATTGGTTGCTTCTGAATGTCTCGCGCGGCGCATGCGCACCTCCATGCGGGAGCCTGTCCATGCTGTCGCTTGATGTTCAGGTGAAACGACAGGCGTTCGATTTTTCGCTTTGCGCGACGTTCGATGGCATCACCGCAGTGATGGGGCCGTCCGGCTCGGGCAAGACCACATTGCTGCATGCCATCGCCGGCTTGGTGAAACCCGATCGTGGTTGTGTGCAGCTACACCATCATGTGCTGCACGACACCCAGCAGCGCGTGAGTGTTCCCATTCATCAACGTGGGGTTGGCCTGGTGTTTCAGGATGCGCGATTGCTGCCACATCTCACCGTTCATCGCAACCTTGTCTATGGCATGCCGCGCCAAGATCGGCATGAACAACCATTTGAGTTAATGGATGTGGCGCAGTCATTGGGAATTGACCATTTGCTGGATCAACGCGCCGCCACGTTGTCGGGGGGGCAACAGCAGCGGGTGGCGATGGGGCGGGCGATACTCAGTCAACCGCGCGTGTTGTTGTTGGATGAACCTTGTGCCGCGCTGGATCATCGATCACGGGCGCGCGTGCTTGCGCTGATCCAACGTGTGCACCAGCGCTGGCGTATCCCGGTGTTGATGGTATGCCATCATCTGCGCGATGCACTATCACTGACCTCGAAGATACTGTTGATCACTGAAGGCCAGCCCGTGGCGCACGACGACTACCATGCGCTGTTGGCCGATGCCGCGGCATCGGCTCACCTGAGTACAGATGGCCTGTTGAACGTGCTGCCGGTACGAGCGAAGAGCAACAACGCAACCCATTCCACCGGTTGGTTCGTTGAAGGAGCATCTCGCAGCATTTCCATCACGGGCATGCACACGCCCACAGCGCATGAGCAGGCCACCGTGATGATTCGCGCCGATGATATCGCGCTATCGCTTGCGCCGGCCGAGTTTGTTTCCATGCGTAATCAACTACCGGGCACGATCAGCAGCGTGCATCAACGCGGCGATCGATTGTTGTGCCTGGTGGATGTGGGATGCAAACTCATCGTGGAAGTGACCGACCTGAGTTTCGGTGATCTTGACCTGGCAGTAGGAAAGCGCGTGTGGTGCCTGTTCAAGAGCTGCGCGGTGGAATACATGGCAAGTACACCACGTGCCAGCGCCCCCGGCATTGCACCGCACACAAACGCTTCTGTATCGCAGGTTTTGGGCGAAACGCGGGTGCCGCGACGTGATCGTCAAGTGGTGCGATCGAGCAACCGGTATTGAATCGCCTCGGCCACGTGATGAGATAAGACCGCATCGCTTGATTCAAGGTCGGCGATGGTGCGTGCCATGCGTCGAACCTTGTCGTAAGCACGGGCGCTTAAACCCATCTCGTGCATGGCCTGGCGAAGCATCTCCTGGCCCTCGGCATCCAGCGTGGCCAAGCGATCAAGATGGCGACCACTCAGCGTGGCGTTGGTGCGCAGCGGACCACCGTTGCGGTTGACCTGGATATTACGTGCGTCGATCACCTGCGTACGCATGGTGGCGCTGTCGGTGCCGTTGGGTTGCGTGGCGAGTTGTTCGTAAGGAACGCGCGGTACTTCCACGTGAATATCAATGCGGTCGATGAGCGGCCCACTGATGCGCGAAAGATATTGATCCATCTCCCGCTGCGAGGTTTCATCCGTGGCGAAGTCACCCTTCGGGCTGGGGTTCATCGCGGCAACCAGCATGAATTGCGCGGGGAACCGCAAGGTGCTGTGCGCTCGGGCGACGGTCACCTGTCCATCTTCCAACGGCTGACGCAATGTCTCCAGCACCGCGCGGTTGAACTCCGGCAACTCATCCAGGAACAACACGCCATGATGGGCGAGCGACACCTCACCGGGCCTGGGGATGGTACCACCGCCGATGAGTGCAGGCGCGCTGGCGGTGTGATGCGGACTGCGCACCGGGCGCTGGGTAATGAGTGCCTCCCCGGCGGGCACAAGACCGGCAGCGGAATAAATGCACGTGGTCTCCAACGCCTCATCGCGCGCCAACTGCGGCAAGATTCCAGGCAAAGCCCTCGCACACATTGTTTTGCCAGTACCTGCCGGGCCCATCATCAGCACGTCGTCACCACCGGCGGTGGCAATGGTCAGCGCACGTTT
>JANQFT010000056.1 GCA_028277685.1 Phycisphaeraceae bacterium | reverse complement strand
CCGCAAAGTGCCTGAAGCCCAATTTACGGAAGTAATCGAACGCCATCCGCCCCACCGCTTCATTGTCGCTGGTCACATGGGGCAGCCCTTCCTGCCACGGCTCGCCTGCCACACTGATCGCGGGCTTGCCGCGCTCAAGGGCCAGCTTCCCGATGGTCGGCTCGGTCTGCATAAAGATGATGCCATCGTAGTCCGGCAGCAGACGGATCGATCGGGCATCAAAATCGAAGCCGGTCTGGCCGATAAAGTCCCACCGGCCGTGGCGCTGGGCATAGCGGACGATGCCGGCGACGATATCGCGGCCATATCCGCGCGCCACGCTCACCGCCACAAGCACTTTCTTAGGCTCTGTTTGCTGTATTTTTCGGACTGACTCAGACATTACACAAAAGGTAAACGGTTTTATCTATATGTCAAGCAGTAATGATTGACGCACCGTATATTTGAATCAGATCGCTTCACCGTGGGTCGATGAGTTATATATGCCCTATCCCTATGAAACATCGCGGTTTTCCCGTCGTGGCTTCACTTTGGTGGAGTTGCTGGTGGTGGTGGCGATCATCGCGCTGCTGATATCGATCCTCTTGCCTGCTCTGCAGAATGCTCGCGAGCTTGCCAGTAGTGTCAAATGCAAGAGCAACATGCGTGGCATATCGCTCGGCATACAGATGTACGCAGATGACCATGGCTCCAAAGCTCCACCGGCCTATGCGACATTCACTGGTGGATTAACGTGGAACGGCTCCACCAAAAGCGGCGCGATTGTCGTTCCCTGGTGGTCGGACATTTTCCTCGGCCCATACATCGGCAATGAGCACATCGGATCAACGGCATGGTCGAACGCCCAGCAGGCACCGTCCACGGAGTTGTGCTTCTGCCCCAGTAAACACAAGGACCCTGTCCTTCACGCGCCATCCAACCACCGCAACACAGGCATTGGCTACAACACGATTCCAGACAATATGTTCTCACGTGGTGCGACCACTGTGGCTTACACCGCGGGCTTTGATGCACCGTCTCAAACCGTGTTGCTGGCGGAAGTCTACAAGTACGGGTTTGATTCATTTGTTCGACGCGAATTTACCGTGCCCTCTTCCGGTTCGATCGTCTATCGCCATAGCGAGACCTCCAACGCGACGTTCGCTGATGGACATGTCGAGCAATTCCAGAACATGCTGACCGCATCGAGCAATGGAACGATTTCAGGTTTCGCAAGAGAGTGAAAGGAAGCATCGTCCTCCCGAAGCCATGCGCAAAGCGCGCGACTGAATACGCACCACGAAAGAGATACGCGTCAACGCGACGCACCTGAATCGACCAACCCGGACCGAACGCAGAGTCCCGAAAGGAGAAACGAATCATGAAGACGACCACGCGAATTGCTTTGAGTTTGACCGTCTGCTTCGCCGCAGCGAACTTCGCCTCTGCCGCAGTGATTTCCACCGTGTTTACCTACGGCAGTAACAATGGCGCATTCAACACCATGAACGGTTTTGCCTCCTCGACCGACCTGCTGGAAACAAACCTCGCCAGCGCCAGCAGTAACGGATTCAACGGCACCAACGATGCCACTGCGGTAGAAACCAAACTGACCAACGGTTCATCGGGCATCGCCGCCTTCTCGTACACTGAAGCCGCGATCGATACCGATGGCAGCGGATACACAGTGGAGTTCGTGCTGGACACCTCTGTGAATACGCTTGGTTATGACCTCACCAGCATCAGCAGTTTCTCCGGCCTGAGCATCGATAGCGTCACCTTTGCTCCGGACTTTGAAATTCAGATCAGCACGGTTGGTTCCGCTGGCTTCACGTCACTGGGTTCATTTTCCAGCACCGTTACCTCAGCAGGCCGCATCGTGATTACCGACGATCAGGCTGTACCACTGGCCACGGGTGTTGATGTGATTCGCTTCATCAACGCCACAGGCACACGTGGCAGCTACCGTGAACTTGATGTTGAAGGCACAGCCACCGTTCCCGAGCCGGCGTCGATGGCGTTACTCGGTATGGGAGGCTTGATGATGCTTCGTCGTCGCGCATAAACCACCGTATCGATCGATATCTGGTGATGTGCCTGACAGTACATCACCGGCTTGACCGTCTTACCTACAACAGCGCAACCAACTGCAGGTTCCACACCCGCCCTTCCGGGGGTTGCGCGCGCTCACTGGAGAAGCATCATGCCCATCACTCTTGTCCGTTTCGTGTTCATGCTCACGTTTTGTCTGCTGGTGCAGACTGCTCATGCCGCGGAGCCAAAGTCGCTGCTTGACCTGGCTTCACCAGACACTGCGAAGCAGTTGCTCATCCAATCAGACCAGGTGTCGGTGGAAACCGGCGTGGAAGGCAACATGGTGGTGCACGTGAAGGCGGGTGAACACCATTACCCCGGCTTCGTCGCCAAAGGCCCGGAAGGCGGATGGAATTTATCGCAATACGGCCATATCGAAGTGGCGTTCCATAACCCAGACAAGACGTTCGTGGACGTGCACCTGCGCGTGGACAATGAAGGCGATCATCGCAACAAGCCGTGGAACACGGAAGTAACCCGCGTAGAACCCGGTCGCAGCGCGAAGTTGAAGGTGATCTTCGGTTACCATCACGGTTTCAACCCGGGGTACAAACTGGATCCGTCGAAGGTGTCGAAGATTTTAATCTTCACGCGGAAGAACACGACGGACCGGAAGTTCTATATCAAGTCGATCGTGGCTGGTGGTCAGTCGGGCGAGAAGCCGCCGGTGAAGCCGAAGAAGGTGCGCATCAAGCCCAAGAATGGTTTTCTGCTGGGTAGTGCGGATATCAAGATCAGCAAAGATCAGTTGTACACCCCAAAGGGCGTCCAGGGCAAAGTGGTCAAACACAACGGGCAGGACATGGTTGAATTCACTTTGCCCGCCAGTGCGAACGAGCATGTTTTTTCGATACGTCCGCCGATGGGTCGGTACAACGTGGCAAACTCAACGGAAACGCGCTTCATGGTGCGCAACATCGGCAAGACACCGGTCACGGTTGGTGCCGCGTTGTACAACGCCAAGCATGAAGAGACGCGCACCATCTTCACGGATCAACCGATCGCTCCCGGAAAAGCAAGCGAGATTGTGGTGCCCTACACGCCGGAGAACACGTGGATCGGCCCCAGCGGTGACCTGAGTAAACACAAAAACCGCAAGGCCAAGCACGGCAACGGCAGCCACTTCAGTGCTCACATCGTTCGCGCGATGCGACTGATCGCCAAGCATGAAGGGGCGGCGGTGGTGCGACTCGAATCCATCAAGGCAACGGTCACCCCCATCAAGCGACCCGACTGGCTGGGCAAGCGCCCGCCGGTGGAGGGCGATTGGAAACTCACGCTCAACGAGAACTTCGATGGTAACGAAATCGACCTGAACCGATGGCGTTACTACGGCCCGAACTGGTGGGGACAAAAGAAACTCACCCACTGGTCAAAGGATAACGTGATCGTGGGCGATGGCGTGGTGCGAATCCGTATGGAGAAGAGAACCGGTTGGCATAACGATAACCCGGCAACAAAACACAAGTCACCTTACGCCGGCGGATTGCTCGAAGGTTACGGCAAGTGGGTACAGCGTTACGGTTACTTCGAATCGCGCATGAAGCTGCCCACGGCTGAAGGTTTGTGGCCAGCGTTCTGGACCATGCCCGACCGTGGACCGGAAGCCGGGCCACAGTGGAAGCGTGCCGACACCGGCAACGGCGGCATGGAATTCGACATCATGGAACACCTCACCCGTTGGGGACCGTATCGCTACACCATCGCCATGCACTGGGATGGCTACGGCAAGAATCACAAAGCCACCGGCACCCGCGTCTACTTCCAGCCGGATGAAGATGGCTACGTGACCAGCGGCCTGCTCTGGCTGCCAGGCAAGGTAGTGTTCTACTGCCAGGGCAAAGAAGTCGCGCGATGGGAAAACGAGCGCGTCTGCAGCGTTCGCTCGAACATCCTTTACACCATGCCCATCGGCGGCTGGGACAACGACCCCATCAACGACAAGCAGTTACCGGATGACTTCGTGATCGACTACGTACGCGTCTGGCAACGGGCAGACCTGGCCAGCGAAGTAGATGGCTACATGAGCAAGCCGGCCGAATAGCGCCATCCCCTCACCGCGGCAGATCAACGCACACACCCACCCGCGCGTTGATCTGCCGTTTGCTTGTCAGAGGAAAAAGCGGGCGACCGGGGTCGAACCAGCAACATTCGGCTTGGAAGTTCACATCCCCGCAGGGCTAAAACCTTGAGAAAACCTCTTTGTTTTGGGGCAAATATAGTGTGATTGTAGCATTCTCACACCATCGCACACAACCGCATTCCCGAGTATGTCGAGGCGGTAATCGAGTTGCACTCTGGTAGTAACTGGTAGTTCTCTGTTACCGCTTTAGCTCAACCCAAAAACGATGCGTGGCGGGTCTCTGCCTCCATCGCTGCACTTACAAGATCGACGCCACGTGAAGTGATGCGCAAACGTTGGTTGATAGCGCTCGTGCTCTGCTTGATGCGTTCCTGCAGTCTTCGCTTGCAGAACCAACTGGTGAGGTGATCGGCGTTGAGGAAAAACTCACCGGCACCATCGCGGACGATCTACCAGACCTGCTGGCCATTGTGGACCTGATCTACCAGGACGATGCAGGTCTACACCTGGTCGACTTCAAGACCAGCCGCAGCAAGTGGGGTGATTCACGTGTGGCCGAAGCCGCGGAGCAACTGCGACTGTATCAGGTCATGAGCCAGCACTTCGCAGAGCACGGCACGGACATCCATCTACATTTCGGTGTGCTGGTCAAGGTGAAGTCGCCATACGCCCAGGTGCTGGATGTGCCCAAAGCGAATATGAACAGCAGCCGCATCGCCGAGACCATCCGTCCGATCTGGCATGCAATACAAATGGACGTCTGCTACCCCAACCCATCCATGACCGGATGCAGCGGTTGCGCGTATCGGGATCGGTGCCCAGCGCATAGCGGCTGAACTGTTACCGACCATCCCTGTATCTACCCTTCCGGGGGGAATCATTTCCAGAAATGAAAGCGAGGTGACCATGGCCTCTGATCAACAGGTTAGCGCCCGCGCGATCCTGCGCGCTGAATCCGAACTGCGCCGACTTGGCCACCGGCGTGTCATGGAGCAACTTGAGCAGGTTGAACCGGATCTGTCTTCTCACGTGTGGGAACAACTGACCGCGATTCATCAGCAACTGCTCAACCTGGGTGCGCCAGCCAAGACCACGCAAAGAGTGTACCGACAGGTCCAAGCGTTGATGCTCATCGGCATCCTGTCACTGCGCCAGGGCCATTACGAGTTATGGAAAGACCTGGTCGGTGATGACGAACCGCCTGCCGCCGCAGGGAACATAAACTCCCACGGCACGGGAACCGCACAACGAGGGTTTCTGGGGGCTGCACTGAACGGCAATCCAATATGGCCAGCGACCACCAGGGCTTAGCTTGGGCGAGAGAACGATGAAGTTCATCGCCAGCAACGCGTGGGGAGCCTGCCCCAGCGTTGTTGGCGGCGGATTGTAACGCGACCCGAACAGAACCCGGGCGTTGGAATGCGCCCGTGGCAACGCGCGCCGGTCGTGCCACCCAACCTTCACACCCCTGGTATCGGGGAATGTCAGATCAAGTCTTGACTATTACAGATGAACACGCTGTTCACCCCAAAGACGACATGATCCCGTCGCATTCTCGTTCAAGTCATTGGGGTTTTCCAGAAGCAGAATTTTATAACAAAAAGGTAGACAAAACGAGATCAATGCATTAATCTACTTACATGACACGAGTCATGTAGTTTCACTCACTGGAGTGCACCATGATTTCCTCGTCAGTGGACGCCCTTGGGGCGTTATCAAAAACTGTTCACTGTTCTGTTCTGCCTCGTACTGGGGTCTGCTGTCACTTCTTATCAATGCACCGCAGACAGGCGTCTTTTTGCCTAGGTGCACTTCCCGGTTCACATCGTGCATCTTTCTCAAATGGCCACATCCTCACATTGCCTCACGGAGATCGACATGGATCAACAGGTTCCCACTAGCGGTTGGTCGAGCGCATATCGCCAATTCCGTCGCACCTGTGTGCGTCTGGCGCAACAGATTAGTTCCACGCGCTCTGCTCGGACCAATAATCCGCACAAGATTGAATCGCTTGAACCACGCATGCTTCTTAGTGCGAACGTTCTTGAAGCAGCGGTCGCTGATCCTGGTTTGTTAGATGAACGTGCATTGGTTGTCGCGCAAAACCCGCAGCAAATTGCGGATGCGGCTGCCTTCGCGGGGCAATACTACGGCCAGCGGCTATCAGTGAGTCCCGACGCCACACAGGACTTTCTCGATACCGTCAGTTACATCGAGCAACAACTTGAGGCCATGGGCGGGCGCGACTTCACGATCGAGCACAACATTGGTGGCAACGGTATTTACATGATTCGCACCGATCAGCTCGATGACTTTGCCGTTCCGACGACGGTGCGGACCAAGGCGACGGCTCTGGCCAGCCAGGGCAGTGAAGCCCACATCCTGTATTCCGACGGTGACGGCGACATATGGATCGTCGGCAACTCCGATCTGGCAGTGCAGCACGGTGCGTTCCACTACCTAAAACAGCTTGGTTGGCAGCATTTACTGCCGAATGATAACTGGCTGATCACGCCGGACCTCAGTGACCTGTCGATCAGCATCGACGTCAACCGGGAGCCCGATTTCCGCTACCACGACTTCTTTGGCTCCGGAGGCGATCAGACCAGTATCCCGGTCGACCCTGACGCCGATACCGCGCGGGACTGGAACATGTGGAAGCTGGCCAATGGATTCGGGGGGGCCTTGCGGATAGGCGGCCACACGGGCGAGGCATTCAACACAGAAAACAAGGCAACATTAGAAGACACCACGAACAATAACCACCACAAATACCTGACCTATTACGATGGTGCTTATCAACCCTGGCATGTGCAGATGAAGCCTGCCTATGGCAGCACAGACTATCAGGACTTGTACTATGACTGGGTCAAGGGCCGGTACGTCGATCAGTTAACGAATTACCCCGCGGGCGACCCGGTCATCGCCGCCTTATCGATCAGTCTGGCCGACAGTAGTCAGCCGCACGACGAGAGACAAGATTCACTGGATATTGGTGATGGTAGCGTGGTCGACCGCGTTTACGGGTATGCCAGCATCCTCGCCAACAGACTCGCCAACGATGCGGATCTGCCAGACGATGTGATGGCCACCATACACGCGTACACCGACTACGCAGGTGTTCCATCAACCGATTTCACGATGGCGGACAACTTGTTTGTCGTCCTTACGCCTTACTACTTTGTCGATGGACCGATTCGTGGCGATGAATTGCTGGAGGCCTGGCTGGATCGGCATGATAACGTGGCTGTCTACGATCACTGGGAACTGACCGAAGCGAGCTACGACCTGCCCTCTCGAGGCATGGATGCCACTTTCGATCGCTTTGGCGGGTGGGTCAACCTGGGCACCGATGCGGCTCAGATTGAATCGACATACAGTGCCGGCACCATGGGGTTGATCCTCAAGGCGGTCGGCGAGCGGATGTGGGACACGACCGTCGATCCCTACGATGTAGTCGATGATTTCTTTGTCGACGGCTTCGGCGTCGCGGCGCAGCCGATCCAGGACATGATGGAGATGTGGTACGACGGCGAGCGGTTCAACGAGCAGAAGCTGGCGATCAGTTTCCGCCTGCTTGATGTGGCCCTGGACATGAACACCGACGCCAAGGTCGAATCACGTATCCTCGACCTCGGCCGGTATACGCAATTCATGCGGCTGATGAGCGAATACCTGGACTTGCGCGAGGAGCACAGGTATTACCACCAAGATCGTGACGACGCTGCGGAAGAGGTGATGCGTTACGCCTGGGAAATCCGTGATACGGAGTTGGTGTCGAACTACCAGCTCAACGAATACATGCGTAAGACTTGGGAGAAACCCTGGTACGACAACGGCACGCCTGGCGATACATCAGACGATTACCAACTGGCGTACAAGAAAGATCGATGGGATCCGGGCGACAAGGATGCCGCGGGCTGGGCGACTGTGGGGACCTTCACCGACGCGGAGGTGCTATCGGCGATCAGCAACGGAATCACCGACTACTCTCTGCTGGGCTATGACGTACCCGAGTATGACGCGGACCTCAAGCCGCTGAACACACCATCGATTTCCGGCAACTATGCCTCGACGCGCGAGGTGACCGGTACAAGCAGGAATTACCTGTTCGAGGTGCCGTCCGGCGAGACGGAAGTGCCGTTCAAAATTTACGTGGATTCCAGTAGCTCCGGCGAAACCCGGGTCATCGTGACCGACAGCAATGATGATATTGTCGGCGCAAATGAGTTCACCTTCACTCCCGACGGTAGCAACGAGCAGTCATTCACCGCCACCGGTCTGACAGCGGGCCAACAATACAATCTGCGCGTGACTAATTCGCCGAGCACGTTCCGTATTATCGCGGATCGGGAGCTCCCCATCGCACTGACGGATCCCTATTCATCCAGACGTTGGAACGATAGCAATGACGCGTATTTTTGGGTGCCGCCGGGCCAGGACTATGTGGCCTTTTCGGTACGTGGCTCGCAAGAAGAAATGAAGGTGTACGACTCTAGAAACAATTATACAAATTTGCTCAACGCCACGAACAGGATTTTCGGCGACGGGGAAAACGGTCTGACGATTTACTCAGTGCCCAGCGGACAGGACGGCACGGTCTGGAAAATGAACAACATCCAGTCTTCGGGGGGAGTGACCTTGCTGAACGTGCCGAATCACTGGAGTTTCCATCCGGACCAAGTCATGATCCCGGTGGATAACCTTGCTCCGACCACCCATGCCGGCTACGACCAGACAATCGTCAGTCCTACCTCATCGGTGGACCTGAACGGTTCGATCGCCGACGACGGTCTCAGCCCCGGCGGGTCTTCGACTACAGCTTCGTGGACCAAGATCAGCGGCCCAGGTAACGTCACTTTCGGTAACGCTTCGCAAGAGGCCACCACCGCATCGTTCTCCACCACCGGCACTTACGTCTTGCGTCTGACCGGTAGCGACGGATCGCTCAACAGCTACGACGAAGTGACGATCAACTACCTGAGTTCCGCAGCAAACACCGCCCCTGAGGTAAATGCCGGCCAGGACGTTTCCGTGGCCAACCCGAGTGTCACCCTCAACCTAGACGGCACCGTGACCGACGACGGCCAGGGCACCCTCACATACCTGTGGACCGAGTTGGACGGGCCGGGCAACGTGATCTTCGGCGACACCGAAGCGGTCGATACTACCGCCCGCTTCAGCGATCCGGGCGAGTACACACTGCGCTTGGCCGCGACCGACGGGACGTTCACCACGACCGATGAGTTGACTGTCACCGTCGGCGCGCCGGTGGAACATTACCAGGCCGGTGAAACGGGTAGCTTTGGGCTGCCGGAGCAGTTTAACTACAACTCGACGACAAA
>JANQFT010000399.1 GCA_028277685.1 Phycisphaeraceae bacterium | reverse complement strand
TCCTGGGTGTAGGTGGGCGGTGGGGGTGGGGCGGTGGTGGCTGGTTTGGGGCAGCCGGTGAGGGTGGCCAGCAAACCCAGGGCCACCACGCATACGCAGATGAATCGCTTGGTCAACACGCGGTCTCCGGCGGAGAGAGGTAGCATACTGCCATGAGTCTAAGACGCACCGGGGCTGATGACAATACGTCATTCGCGATCTGCCGGTTCCGATCATATACTCACCTGTCGCAAAACTGATCAAACCTCCCGCGGAGTCATCATGACCGATTCAAACGAGCAGAAACCGAAAATTGAAATCGCCGGCGACTGGAAAAGCGAAGTGCAGGCTGAGAAGCAGCGCCTGGCCGAAGAAAAGGCCGCCCAGGAACCCGCCATCAAAGGCGATGACGACTGGAAAGCCGAAGCCAAGGCCGAAAAAGAACGCCTGGCCGCCAAAGCAGAGGAAGAAGACGCTTCCGGCGGCGGGGCAGGTCGCATGCCCCCGGCCGACTTCAAAACGTTGCTCAGCACGATGATCAGCCAGGCCATGCTGGCGCTGGGTGCGATGCCCGACCCGCAGACTGGTCAGCGGTACCTGATTCTTGATCTGGCGAAGCATCACATTGACATGCTTGGCGTGATCGAAGAAAAAACCAAGGGCAACCTCGACCAGGAGGAAGAGGAGATGCTCACGCAGACGCTGCATGAACTGCGCATGCACTTCGTGGATGTTTCTAAAGCCGCCGCGGAAGGGCGTCTTCGTACTGCGCCGGCACCGGGAAGTGCTGCCCCCGGCACCCCCGGAAGTGGCGACATCGCAGGTGGCCCCGCCGCCGGTGGAGCCGGACCGATTGTGAGCTAATGTATGAAGGAAGTTGGGCCACAAAGGCGCTAAGACGCGAAGGGGGATGGCAGGTGGATTATCCGGTTCGCAATGCATTTTCTTCGTGTCTTTGCGTTTTCGTGGCCCATGAGTCCGGCAATCTTCTTACTGGAACCTCGGCCCATCATCCCTATGATAGACAACACCCCGGCGGGTTGAAGCTGCAACTATAAGGATCGCTCAAGGTGACGCAGTCCAGTTCTTCGCCGTCTTCTGCCGCACGTTTTCACTTCCTCCTGCGCCGATTGCATTCGTTAAGTGGTTTGGTGCCGGTGGGTGTGTTCCTGTGCTTCCATCTGTTTACCAACTTTCAGATGTTGACCGGCGACTTCCAGCACGAGGTCGATTTCATCCACGCGATGCCAGCCCTGTTCTACGTGGAGCTGGCGCTGTGGTTGAGCATCGGCTTTCACGCGGCACTGGGTTGTTACTACACGTTCAGTGGGGTGAAGCCGAACGCCGCGGCGTACAACTACGAATCGAATTATCGATACGTGCTGCAACGGGTGACGGGCATCATCGCGCTTGTCTTTATCTTCATCCACGTGGCGCATTTCCGTTGGCGGATCGAGATGTTCGGCGTGCTCATGCCGTTCTATGCGAAAGGGCCAGGCGGCGAAGATCTGGCCACCGCTACCACCGCGATGTCACTCCAGCACATCGGCGCGACGATCTTCTACCTGGTGGGCGCACTGAGCGCGGTGTTCCACTTCGCCAACGGTTTGTGGACCATGGCGATCACCTGGGGCGTGACCATTACCGTGGGCGCACAACGCCGCTGGGGCAAGATGTGTCTGGGCTTGGGCGTGGTGTTGGCGTTGTTCACCATCGGCGCCTTGATTGGTGCCTGGCGATATGAGATCACTGATACAGAACGGGCTGCGTTTGAAGCGCTTCAGCAGGGCGCGGAAACGATGAAAGGCCACTGAGGTTAACCGCGGAAGTTCGAAGCTCGAAGTTCGAAGTTCCAATTCAGAGATACGATCATGGGTAGTTCTCGTTACATCACTGTTTTGTGCTTCGAATTTCGACTTTCGAACTTCTCGGTACTTGCGACATTCGACTGTGGAAGATTGGCTTGATACATGGCATCACCTAACCAGAGAGTCATCATCGTCGGCGGGGGATTGGCCGGGCTTGGCGCGGCAGTGCGCATCGCCGAAGAAGGTGTGCCCGTCGATCTGTTTTCCATGGTGCCGGTCAAACGGTCGCACAGTGTGTGCGCGCAAGGCGGCATTAACGCCTGCAACGATGTGGCTCGACAACAGGGCTACAGCGAATGGCAGCACATGGATGAAACGTTGTACGGCGGCGACTTTCTCAACCATCAACCGCCCGTCTACGAAATGACCCACTGGGCGCCGCAGATCATCGACCTGCTCGACCGCATGGGTGTGCCTTTCAACCGCACCCCTGAAGGTAGGCGCGACCTGCGCCTGTTCGGCGGCAGCCTGTTCAAACGCACCCACTTTTCCGGCGCGACGACGGGGCAGCAACTGCTTTACGCGCTCGATGAACAGACCCGGCGGCAGGAAGCGGCCGGCATGGTACACAAGTACGAGTTCTGGGAATTCCTCTGGCCCATCATCGAACAGACCGACGATGGTCCGCTGTGCCACGGCATCGTTGCGCAGGACATGCGCACGATGGAGATCAAATCCTTCAAGGCCGACGCTACCGTGCTGGCCACCGGTGGCTGCGGGACGATCTTCGGCAAGTCCACCAACAGCGTGATCTGTAACGGCGCCGCAGCAGCGCGGGCGTATCGCGCCGGGGCATGGATGGGCAATGCGGAATTCATTCAGGTACATCCCACGGCCATCCCCGGGGAAGACAAGTGCCGCCTGATGAGTGAGTCGGCCCGCGGGGAAGGCGGTCGTGTCTGGGTGCCCCGCAAGAAAGATGACGATCGCGCCCCCGGTGACATCCCCGAAGATGAACGCTGGTACTTCCTGGAAGAGAAATACCCCAAGTACGGCAACCTGGTGCCACGTGATATCGCCACCCGCGAAATCTTCTTCATGTGCCAGGAAGGTTACGGCATCGGCGGCGGACGCATGGTCTACCTCGACTGCACCGCGCTGCCGGATGAAACGAAGAAGAAGCTCGACGGCATTTTCGAAATCTACGAAAAGTTCACCGGCGATGATCCCCGCGAAATCGCGATGCGGATTTTCCCTTCCGTCCACTACACCATGGGCGGGCTGTGGACCACGTACTCCAGCGAAGAAAAGCAACCCGTGCATGGCGACAAGGGCAAGGCCGTCGGCATGCAACTGGGCGCACCGGACAACATGATGACCAACATCCCAGGTCTTTATGCGTTCGGCGAAGTGAACTACCAGTACCACGGCGGCACGCGACTCGGCGCGAACGCGCTGCTGAGTTGCATCTTCGACGGCATCTTCTGTGGCCCCAGCGTGGTCAACTACCTGGCCGATCGTCGCGAGGCGGGGAACACCGTTGATAAGGTGCCTGACACCTTTTTTGCGGAGGCCGTCGAAACCGAACAGAAGAAGGTCGAACACCTGGTGGCCGGCAAGGGCGGTGAGAATCCGTATGTCCTGCACGAAGAGATGGGCAACTGGATGACCGACTACTGCACCGTGGTGCGCGATGACGCCGGCATGAAGAAGCTGCTGGAACAACTGCAGACGTGGAAATCGCGGTACGAAAACGTATCACTTTCCGACACCGCGATGTGGACAAACCAGAACCTGAGTTTCACCCGGGCGCTGGGCGACATGATTCGTTACGCCGAGGCGATTGTGGTGGGGGCGCTGGCTCGCACTGAATCGCGCGGGTCGCACTATCGGCCGGATTTCCCCGATCGGGATGACCGGCAATTCCAGCAGACCACCATCGCCAGCTACGATGCCGAACACGATCGTCCAGATGTTCGTTACGAATACATCCCCGTCCCCATGGTCGAGCCGCGTGCCCGAACCTATGGTGCTGTGAAGTGAGAAGGCAGAAGGCATTGAGGCACGTAGGCACGAAGTTCTGATCTCTTACCCACAAGACTCAAGACTCAAGATTATCAAAATGCCCGACCGCACCATCCAACTGAAGATCAAACGGCAGGATGATCAAAGTGCATCCCCCTACTGGCAGACGTTCAGCATTCCCTATCGGCCGAACATGAACGTGATCAGTTGTCTGCAATACATTGCTGCACACCCGACCACCGCCGACGGCACCGAAACCACGCCCGTCGTGTGGGATTGCAGTTGTCTGGAAGAAGTGTGCGGCGCCTGCACCATGGTGATCAACGGTGAGGTGCGGCAAAGCTGCTCGGCTTTGGTTGATCGTCTGCTGGAAGAGGATGACAGCATCAAACTGGAACCGATGACCAAGTTTCCCGTCGTGCGGGACCTGTTCGTGGATCGCTCGCGCCTGTTCGAGGACCTGAAGAAAACGCAGGGCTGGGTGCCGATTGACGGTTTGTATTCCCTCGGCCCCGGGCCTTGGGAATCGCCGGCCAAGCAGGACACGCGCTACGACTTATCGCGCTGCATGAGCTGTGGCTGCTGCCTGGAAGTATGCCCGCAATACACGAGGAACAACAACTTCGTGGGGGCAGCGGTCATCAGCCAGGTGCGCTACTTCAACACGCATCCCATCGGGGCGAATAATGCCGCCGAACGATTGAACGCGATGATGGAACCGGGCGGCATTTCCGACTGCGGCAACGCGCAGAACTGTGTGAAGGTGTGCCCGAAAGATATCCCGTTGACCGAATCCATCGCCGATGTGGGCCGCATGACCACGATCCACTCGATCAAGCAATTCTTCCGCGGGGAGTGATGCGGAAGGCTCTCGTCCGCCGTAGCCTTGGCGAAGACGGATGCCGCTTGCGCTTCCAGTAGGCCCGGGCCTACAGTGAACCCAACGCAACGCACTGTCGTATACAATTCCATCGTTGCATCAGGTCCATTGAACCATTCACAACAAGGCGAGGTGAAGCATGCGTAGCGTTATGGCAGTAGCGGCCATCATGGCCATGGTGTCGACCGGTCTGGCAGACGAAACCGATCGTGTGAAGCAACTCGAAAAGCGTGTGGCGGAGCTGGAAGCCCGCCTGGCCAAGCTTGAGGCGGCGGTGGGGCCTGTTCTGGCGAAGGCGGAAGCAGAGCAACGTGTCAACATGCAACGTGCCAAAGCACGCCAGCGCATAAAGCAGGATGCGCAACACTATTCGCAGGCCCAACTGAAGGAAGTCGAATCGCTTTACCAGGTGGCCAACCGCAACTGGAAAACAGAAGAAGGTAAGGCCAGCCTTGAGAAGCTGATCGGCCAGTACGACAAAGCCAACCGCACTGGCTGTGCCATGCTTTACCTGGGCCAGTTGAGCCAGGGCGATCAGAAGGTGCTCTACCTGCTGCGGGCGATCAAGGACCACAGCGACTGCTTCTACGGCAACGGTGTGCAAGTGGGCGCCTACGCCCGGATGCACTTGGCGTGGCATTTCCAGAAGGTCGGCGAACAAGCGAAAGCGACCGCCCTGTTCGATGAGATCAGACAGATGTATCCCGAAGCCATCGATCACAAGGGCCGCGCGCTGGTTGATTTGATGCCGAAGTAAACAACCGTAGGTCTGGGCCAGTCCGGTCACTGCGTGAAGATCATCTGTTCAGATATTCAGTCAACGTATCCATGCAGCATTCCCAACCTTCGGTGTGCTCGCGCACGGCGTTGTCATCCGGCAGTCCTGCGTGGGTAAAGGTCAGTTCGGTGCCGGCCTCGACGGCGCGAAGTTCTACGGTGATCAGTGAATCCTGGTGGCTTTCTCGCCAGGTTTCCCATCGTTGCGTGAACATGATCTTTGTAGGTGGCGAAAGCTCCACAAACTGACCGTGCATGAAGTATTCGTTCTCCGCATCGCGCATATTTACGCGATAGCGACCACCCACCTGCGGGTCGATTTCGCAGAAGTCGCAGGTCATGCCGATGTCGCCGCACCACCACTGCATGCGCTTGGCAGGATCCATCCATGCGTCGTACACCTTTTCCGGGGGTGCTTTGATGGTGCGTACGATGCGGACGACTTCGGTGGTGGGGCCGATCGATTCTGATTCAGTCATTTGGATATCTCCTCGTTTTCCACGAACGCGGTGAGTGAATCGAGTTGATGTTGCCAGAAGACAGCGTACTGCTGCACCCAACTGGACACCGCTTCAAGGGGGGCGGGGCGCAGGCGGCAGTGCCGTTCGCGGCCGACCTTCTCGCGATCGATCAGACCGGCTCGTTCGAGCACGGTCAGATGCTTGCTGATCGCGGGCAGGCTCATGTCGAACGGTTCGGCAATGTCACCAACGGTAGTGGGGCCTTGCGCTAACCGAGCGACGATCGCGCGGCGGGTCGGGTCGGCCACGGCTGCGAGGGCGGCATCGAGTTGAGGTGAATTGTATTTAACCATATGGTTAAGTATTGGGCGCGGTTGGTTCAGAATCAAGCGGGATGTTCACTTTTCTCGCGCGTCGATTGTGGACGCTTCACTTCACCATGGTGGGATATGTTTGGCGTGGTAAGGAGTCAGCCCATGAGTACCCAGGTGAGTCTGCACGACCGTGAAATGCTTCGTTCGCTCGCTGCAGAAGTGCGCGAGATTGCTGATCACGCCACCATGCCGCAGCGCAGGCAGCGATGGTTGGATCACAACGCCCTGCGCGGCGAACGTCCCCTGGTGCTCGCGTTCCCGGAAGGCGGTTGGGGAGAGTTGCTCTCAGATGGCGATCTGCAGTGCACCGACGCGGCGCTGCGCGGCATGGAACGCAGCCTGCGACAAACCATCTACTGGTGGCAACACATTCGTGACGACAACGCGATCGAATCATGGTTCGACATCCCCTGGCGCATCACCCCCGGAAACTACGGCGTGGAGATTCCCGTACACCATGGCGAAGGACGGGGCAGCTACGTGTGGGACTCGCCCATCGCTGACCTGAATACAGACCTGACCAAGTTGAGCTTTCGTCGGCCGCAGGTTGATCGCAAAGCGACGCTGCGCCATGTTGAACTGGCGACGGATCTCTTCGGCGACATTCTGCCCGTGCGCATCCACGGTAGGTACTGGTGGACGTGTGGTCTGACAGTGGATGTGATTCGTCTGATGGGGCTGGAGCCGATGCTCATGGCCATGTACGACAATCCCGATGGACTCAAGCGCCTCATGCAGTGGAAGAGCGATGAGCAGCTCAACTTTATCCGGTGGTTCGAACGAGAGGGTCTGCTCTCGCATCACCACCGGTCGGACTACACCGGCTCCGGCGGCGTGGGCTATACCGATGAACTGCCCCAACCCGATTGGCAGGAAGGTGATCCCGTTCGATTGATGGATATGTGGGGGTTTGCCGAATCACAGGAAACGGTGGGTGTTTCGCCCGCGATGTTTGAAGAGTTTGTGTTGCCATACCAGGTACCGTTACTCGAACAATTCGGCTTGAACTGTTACGGATGCTGTGAGCCGGTGCATGAGCGACTTGATGCGCTATTGAAACACGTGCCGCGTTTACGTCGCGTTTCGTGCTCACCGTGGGTCGATCAGGCATTGGCCCGTGAGCAGCTCGGCGATCGTGTGATCTTCAGCCGCAAGCCCAACCCCACACAGGTGTGCGCGATGTTCGAGGAAGATCAGATTCGCGATGATCTGCGGACCACGCTTGAGCTTGCCGGCGGCGGGCCGCTGGAAATCATCATGAAAGACACGCATACCTTCCAGAACGAACCGCATCGCCTCACGCGTTGGGTCCAAATTGCGCTGGAGGAAGTGGAACGTTACGCCAGCGCTACGGTTTGACTGCAAAACGCCAGCCCGAGGTGGCAACCCCGGGCTGTGTCGTGTGATACGCAGTCCAAAATCTCACCCTCACCCCAACCCTCTCCCTTGAAGGGA
>JANQFT010000363.1 GCA_028277685.1 Phycisphaeraceae bacterium | reverse complement strand
GCGTCGATGTCGGTGGCCATGGTGTACATCACCAGACCCAGCCCACCGAAAAAACCGGCCAAACCGCACGCGAACACCAGCAAACCAAGACGGGTGGGTTTGTTACCCATCGCCTCATCGAGTCGGTGAACCGGGAACGGCGTGAAGCAATCCCAACGGGTGAAGCCGGCCTTGTTCACTTCGCGTGCCGCATGCAGCAGACAGCCGACCTTTTCGAACTCGGCAAGCAGACCGTACACCTGCGGCTTGTCCGCTTGTGCATCATCAAGTGCTTGAATGTCGTGTTCGTTCGACATTACGAGTGGTACTCCGAAGCGCCGGTGGCTTTGCAGTCTTCCGCGTGGGCGGCGGGAAGGATGGCTTTCACTTCCGCCATCGCCACCATCGGCAAATACCGCACGAACAACAGGAAGAATGTGAAGAACAACCCGAAGCTACCAACCAACATGCTGATATCCACCCAGGTGGGCATGAACGGATGACTGTTGGCTGGAATCGAGGCATCGTGTTCCAGTGAAAGAATGATCACGAAACGCTCGAACCACATGCCCACGTTGATACCCACCGCAATCAGCCACAGCACGGTGGTCTTGTTGCGGAAGCGTTTGAACCACAGCAACTGCGGGAAAACCACGTTGCAGGCGATCATCACCCAGAAGGGCCAACTCCACATGCGGAAGTTGAAGAACATGTCCATCTCGCGGGCGCTTTGGCTGTACCACGCGGTGAAGAATTCGATGGCGTAGGCGTAGGTGATGATCAGGCCGGTCGCCAGCATCACCTTGGCCATGTTGTCCAGGTGGCGTGGGGTGATGATGTGCTTCAGGCCGAATAGTTGCCGGCAGGGAATGGCGAGGACGATCACCATCGCGAACCCGCCATAGATGGCACCAGCCACGAAGTACGGCGGGAAGATCGTCGTGTGCCAACCGGGTACCTGCGATATGGCGAAGTCGAAACTCACCACGCTGTGCACGCTGAGCACAAGCGGCGTGGCCAAGGCAGCGAGGAACAGATATGCCTTTTCATAGCGGCGCCAGTGATGGGTCGACCCACGCCAGCCCAGCGCGGCAATGCCGTAGGCGATCTGCTGAATCTTACCCTTGGCGCGATCGCGCAGCGTGGCCAGATCAGGAATCATACCCACGTACCAGAACAGCATGCTGACGGTCGCGTACGTGCTGACGGCAAACACATCCCAAAGCAACGGACTGCGGAACTGCGGCCACATCGCCATCTGGTTCGGATACGGCATCAGCCAGTACGCCAACCATGCCCGCCCCACGTGAATCGCCGGGAACAGGCCGGCACACATCACGGCGAAGATGGTCATCGCCTCTGCAAAACGGTTCACACTCGTGCGCCAGTTCTGGCGGAAGAGAAAGAGGATCGCGCTGATCAACGTGCCCGCGTGACCGATGCCGACCCAGAACACGAAGTTGACGATCGGAAAGCCCCACGACACCGGCTGGTTGTTGCCCCACACGCCCACGCCGGTGGTCATCAGGTAACCGATGAGGGCGAACAGGTAACCCATCAGCGCGACCGACACCGCGAAGCAGATGTACCACGCCAGCGGTGTCTTCTTGCGAAGGGCCAAGTCGGTCACGTCTTCGGTGACGGACGTGAAGGTCGGCTCCCGCAGGATGAGCGGTGCACGCTTCTGCGGGTCTTCGGCCGTATTATCTTCGACCTGGGGTTTGAGGATGTCGGCGTTAATGGTGGCCATGTTCTTCGTGCTTCGAGCTGCCAGCCTTCGTCTTTTCGTTCGGATTACGCACGCGCGCCAGGTATTTGGTGCGCGGGCGGGTGTTCAGTTCGTTCAGGATGCCATACGACCGCTGGTTCTTTTCGTGCAACTGGCGGACGCGCGAATTCGGATCGTTCAGGTTGCCGAATACGATCGCCTGCGTGGGGCAGGTCTGGGCACAGGCCGGGGTGACATCGCCATCTTTCAGTACGCGTCCATCGACCTTTGCGCTGATCTTCGCTTCCTGCAGACGTTGGGTGCAGAAGGTGCATTTTTCCATCACGCCACGCATGCGCACCGTCACCTGCGGGTTGAACTGCATGCGGGTGATTTTGTCGACCTGGTGTTCCTGCTGGTTGTCCGGGAAGTTGTTCCACGGCTTGGCCGGAGCATAGGGGGGCTTGGAGTGGTAGTCGAAGTAGTTGAAACGTCGCACCTTGTACGGGCAATTGTTCGAGCAGTACCGCGTGCCGATGCAGCGGTTGTACACCATCACGTTCAAACCTTCTGAATCGTGTACGGTGGCCGCAACCGGACAGACCTGTTCGCACGGCGCATTCTCGCAGTGCTGACACATCACCGGTTGATGCACCGCCTGGATGTCGTTTGCCCCTTCCGGGGAACCTTTGAAGTAGCGGTCGATGCGGATCCAGTGCATTTCGCGGCCGCGGGCCACTTCCTCTTTACCCACGATGGGAATGTTGTTTTCCGCCTGGCAGGCAACGACGCACGCATTGCAGCCGGTGCAGGAAGTCAGATCAACCGCCATGCCCCACTGCTGGTCGGCCGCCTCATCGAAATCGACCGGCGGCTCCCACTGCTGCAGCGGGATGCCTTCAGAGTCGCTGGGCACATGCGGGCCGACGTGCTGGGCAAAGTTCGGGTGATGGTGGTATTCATCCAGCGTGGCTTCGCGGATGAGTTCGCCGATCTTCTTGTCGCCGTTCGCCAACTGCCGTACGTCGATCGAATGATGCTCCTGTGTGGTGGCGAGTTTGTATTCCTTGCCGGTGAGCACCGGACCTTCACCGCCCCCGGAAGCAACGCGCAGAGCATCGAAGCCAACGCCTTCGCCCACCGGACCAACCACCTTGCGACCGTAGCCCATCGCGAGAACAATCATGCCATCAGCCTGACCAGGCATGGGATAGACCGGCACATCCTCACCCGCGATGTTCAGCAGGCTGCCAAGTTTCAGGTTCAACTTTTCGCAGTCAGCGTGTGAAAGCAGGGCTGCATTATCCCACGTGAGTTTTGTGATGGGGTCGGGCAGTTCCTGCAACCAGCCATTGTTGGCGAAGCGGCCGTCGTAGAGGGCATAGTCGGGCCGCACGATGGCCTGCCAATCACCCACGCGCGATAGATTGGCAGGCTTGGCCTTCACGCCACGCAAGCCGGAGGTGGTGGACACGCGTGCGTTCGACGCGGTGGAATCGGCGACGAAACCATCATGAATTGCTTTGCGCCATGACTTGTCACTGGCAGTAGTGTTGTGCGTTTCGCGTAGTGCAGCGGCACCATCGGGCTTCTCGCCGGCCATCACTTGAAGCAGTTCGATCGAGCTGCGTCCACCGAACAACGGACGAATGAGCGGCTGCTGCAGGGTGATGGTGCCATCCCACGTCAGGGCATCGCCCCATGCTTCGGCGAAGTGTGCGCGAGGTAGCTTCCATCCTCGGAAGTCTTTGTTGCCTGATGTCTGGTTATCGTGTTGCGTTAGATGCACGATGTGCTTCGCACTGAAGTTCCTGACGCCCGTGTAAGCCGGGTCACCGCCGAAGATAACCAGCGTATCGACCTCCGGAAGTTGATCGACGGACATCGGCGTGTTGTCTGCGATGTACCGCACGGTGTTGCCAACATAACCGCGCATCACGTTGATGCCGGCCACCAGGGCATGGACTTCCGCCGGCTGACCTTCACCCGCAACTATCACGGCATTGCGACCATGGGCTTCAAGGTCAGCGATGATGTCGGCGGCAAGCTTGCTGACGGGTGAGTCATCATGTGGCTCGTGTCCACCGATCACCCCGCTACCCACGGCGAGTTTCTCGGTGAGTTGCGCGATGCCGACCATGTCCAGCGCGTGGCGTTCATCGGCCATGGTGCCCGTCGCGGTGAACGTGGGCTCGACCACGTACAACCGATTCATCTTGTCCTTCGGCCCGTTCAGTCGGCGACCATCAGCAAACTGCTTGGCCAGGCGCAAACTGTACGGGTGACGCATGAGGAAATCGCTGTCGAGCGAAACGATCACATCCGCTTTCGACAGGTCGTACACCGGCCGCACAGATTTGCCGAACGCGAGTTTCGTGCCGTCGATTTCGTGGTTGCGATTGACCGGTTCGTGCGTGACCCACTGCGCTTGCGGGTATTGCTTGAGCAGCTTCGCTTGCAGCCGCGCGACGGTGGGTGAACTGGTCAGTTCACTAAGCACCACCAAGCCCTTGCCCTCTGAAGCGGCGAGTTCCTTCGCGTGATCGCCCCACCACTGATCGAACGCAGCCCAACTGCTTGACTTGCCATCATGCATCACCTTGCGGGGACGATGGGGATCGTACAGATCGAGGATGGATGCCTGGGCATAGAGGTCTGCGGTGCCGCCGGAAGCTGGATGATCCGGGTTGCCTTCGACCTTGACCGGACGACCATCCACGCAGGTGACCAGCAGCGGCTTCGCCACGCCACCCAGTTCCATGGTGGTGGCGAAAAATTCCTTATCGCCGGGCACGCTGTACTCGGGTCGATTGGCATAAGGCACAATCTCTTCACGCGGCCAACGGCGACAGCCGGGCATCGCTGCCAACCCCGCCAGGGCGAACGAGGCGCCCATAATTTTCAAAAACTGACGACGTGAAGGCCCGGCCAACACCTCATCGGGATCGTACGACGGGAATTCCTGCTGCACGAACGCGCGAAATTCGGGCGTGTCGGCCAGATCATCAAGGCTGCGCCAATACGCTGATCCCGATGTGGGATGTGCGATGTCGGATGTCGGATGTTGAGGCAGTGTCGGCATTCTGTTTCTCAGTCCGGCGTGCGAATCGGCAACATCCGACATCGCACATCCCACATCCGCCATTATCTATGGCACGTTGAACAATCGGTCATCTGACGGCGATGCGGCAAACGCTCTTGCAGCATCTTGATTTCTTCACGCTGGGCGTCGGACGTGGGGCCGGCCCAGTCGAGGTTGGTCACTTCACTGCGCGGGCGCAGTTGATCTTCCGGATTGCGGTGACATTCCAGGCACCACGCCATCGACAGGGTGTGCTCCTGCCACACTTCTTCCATGCGGTCGACGCGGCCATGGCATTCGACACAACTGACCCCCGCATTCACGTGAGCAGCGTGATTGAAGTAAGCGTAGTCCGGAAGGTCGTGCACCTTGACCCATGGTATGGGCATGCCAGTCTCATAGCTCTTGCGAACGGGTATCAATTTCTCGCTGTCCGGGTGGATCGCGGTGTGGCAATTCATGCACGTTTGCGTCGGCGGCACGGCAGCGAAGCCGGCCTTTTCCACGGTGGTGTGGCAGTAGCGGCAGTCCATGCCCAGTTCACCGGCATGCAGCGCGTGGCTGAATTCCACCGGTTGAATCGGCTGGTAACCCACATCGGTGGTGTTGGGGTCGATCGCTGAACCAAGCAGGATGATAGCGTACGGCGGGCCGAACACCGCGCTGACGATCAGCGCAGGCAGCAGCAGGTTAGACCAGCGTGGGAAAACGAACTTTGAAGAACTGTCCCTGTCCGCCATGACGATCTCAAGCGTGCTCCGTATGGGCATGATTGTAGACTGGCGATCGCGCCAGTCAAAAGGTGATTGGCAAAGTTGCCAACATCATATGCGAAAGGTTCGTCATCCGCCTATGCTGATGGCCATGCCCCCCCTGCCCGCGCTACTTGCCGCATCGTTGGTCGTGTTTTTTGAAGTGGTCAGCTTCGGCGCGATCTTTCCCGTTTTGGCCGACTACTGCAAACAACTCGGCGGCGATGCGATGTGGGTGGGCCTGCTTTTTGCCATGGTCGCCGGACCACGCGTGGTGATGAACACCGTGTGGGGAAAACTGAGTGACCGAATTGGACGAAAGCCGGTGCTGCTGATCATGACCGGCGGCACGTTGGTCGGTTCGGTATTGTGGGCACTGTCTCCCGTGCTCGGCGCTACGATGTTTGGCGGATTAGCATGGTTGGCCATCTCGCGCATCGCCTGCGGCTTGTTCCAGGCCCAGGCAGCGCTCACGCAGGCAATCGCGGCAGATGTATCAACCAATGAAAAACGTACTGCCGCGATGGGTCTGCTCGGTGCCGCATTCGGATTGGGCATCGTGGCGGGCATCAGCATGGGCGGGTTCGTCGGCAGCACCATCAGTTACGCAGCCGTGGGCTGGTGCAGTGCCGTGGCACAAGTCCTGTCGCTCGGCGTGATCGCCTTCGGCCTGCGTGAAACCCATCCCGCGCACCAGGCCGAGGCCGCACCCACCGCCATGTTTCAACCCAGTACGTTCACCGGATTACTCCAACAACCGCCCCTCCGTCACCTGTTGATCATCTGGCTGATCGCGGTGATCGGGCAAATGGTGATGGTACCGACGTTGCGATTGATTTCCGCTGACCGATTCGACTTCACTCTGGCGGACACCACGTGGCTGTTCATCATGTGGGCGATGATCGGCGTGTTCATCCAGGGCGGATTGATTCGCGTGTTGATTCGCCATGTGGCCGAACGCTCGCTGCTGGTGGCGGGCTTGGCCATCACGTCCGGAGGCATGTTGGTGGTGGGATTGACCACATCGCTCAGCGCCTTCTGGGTCGGCATGGCTGCGGTATCCGCCGGGATGGGCCTGGCCACGCCCACGTTGAGCGCGATGCTTTCCCACCGGGTGAATGAATCGGATCAGGGCGCTGCACAGGGGTTGAATCAATCGGTAACGGCCCTCGGCCGCGCGATCAGCTACGGCATGGCAGGTTGGCTGTACGCACAATTCCTGCCGGGGGTGACTTACGCGGTAGGCGGCGCGATCTGCGCGGTAGCGGTGGTTGGTTTGCTGCTGATCGTTTCTCCGCGCACTCGTTCAGAGTTCCATGGCGTGTAAATCACAAAGGGGGCAAAGACACAAAGGCACAAAAAAGAAATCATTTTTTCATCGTGCCTTTGTGTCTTTGCCCCCTTTGTGATGAATTACTCGTTCAATGGACTTAACCCCGGATCAGATGGTGGATGCATCGTGTGCCAGGCGAACCACAGGGCGTGGACATCAATCGGCGTTTCCATGTCATCGCCAATGGTGTAGGGGGTGACATCCCACACACCATCATCATCGCGCGCGGTGATGCGGTCGAACGGTTCACGCTTGCTCTGCTCGGGGAAGGCCGGCTCCAGCGGATAGGGAATTTCCGCTTTGGCGTAGTACAACGTGTACGGGTCACCCGCGTAACGTTGTTTCCAACGCCGATCCGCATCGTACTGGCCGATGCAAATGGTGCTGTCGGGATAGCGCTCCAGCCAGTGACGCAACGTGACCACCCGCATGGGCAGCACGATCAGCTTTCGCCTGGATTCGGCAGCAGGCCCGGCGATGGCGCGGAACTGTAGCTGCGACCACAGGCTTTCCGCATCTTCATCATCACGCCGATCGAACATCACCACGTTGCTGTTGTACACCAATCCGCTGACGCCAAACTCGAGTGTTTCACTCCCCACGCGACGATCGAACACCACCGCACTGTCGCACAGCGGGTTGAACGTGACCGCGATGGGCACACCGCCAAGCGTGTCGTTGCATACTTCGTGAAGTTGCACGATGCGCACGGGGTAGGCCCGGGCCTCGCCGTTGATTTCAATACCGACCACGCGGATGCCGGGCTTGAGCAACGGGCCGTGACCTGCCTTCAAAGCCAAGGCACTTTCTGCGGGAAGACTTGGCGGATTGACCAGAGCCTTGATCGCATCCCGGGCGAAACCAGCAGGGATGATCTGGTCCTGCGGAACCAAGGTCACGTCGAGGTTGAAGCCATACGTTTCGAGTTTCTGCCCGTCACCGCGCAGGGGGGGATCCCAGAACCCACCGATGACCATCAGACGATGTCCGATGAGCACCAGCCAGATGATGGCGATCATCACCACCATGGTGATATTGGTGACTTTCTGTATACCGCCACCGCACCGATGGCGCGACAGTCGGCAACGATCAATGGGGCTAAGCATGCGATTCACGTGGGGTCGGTTCCCGCAGTGGAAGAAGTTCGGCCAAGCACAGCTGGCTCGGTCGGATTATCCCCAAGGTGCATCGCGGGCACAACCGGAACGGGTGATTCAACCCGCGTGGTGGCAGAAACATCAACACTGCCACGGTCGATCATCATCAACCCCAGCAGCAGGGGCAGGTAGATCACGCTGGCCAGAAACACGCGGCGAGCTGCCAGCCGATTCACTTCGCGACGCAATCCCACCGCTCTCACCAGCAGCCAACCGCCCAAGGCCAGCGAACCCGCAGCATACCACCAACCCGTCGCCCCAACGAACGACAGTCCTGCCGCCATCGGCACCAGCGCGAGCGACCACAGCACGATCACCCGGCCGGTCAGCGTGCCGGTCGGATCGATCGAAGGCAACATGCGAAAACCGCCACGCACGTAGTCTTCCCGGTACATCCAGGCGAGCGAAAGAAAATGCGGTATCTGCCACACAAGCAGCACCCCTGCCAACACCCACGCACCAGCTTCAAGCGAGCCACTTGCCGCTGCCCAACCGATCATCGGGGGAATCGCACCTACCACCGCGCCCACCAACGTGTTGAGCGTGCTGCGCACTTTCATCGGCGTGTAGACCAGCACGTACAGCAGAATGGTGAGCACCGCGAGCATGGCGGCCAGCAAGTTGACCTGCCACATCAGTATGATTGAACCAACCACCGCGGCTATCAGGGCAATCTTGAACGCATGATCGACATTCAGTTGCCTGGCCGGCAGCGGACGATTCTGCGTGCGATGCATGCGAGCATCACGCTGCCATTCCGCCCATTGATTCAAAGCGTTGGCAGCCCACGCGCACAGGGCAGTGCCGACAAGCGTGGCCAGCAGAATCGACCAGTTCAGACCCTCGCGCGGTGCCAGCACGTAGCCCACCAGGGTGGTCAACAGCACCAACGCCGTAAGCCGCGCTTTGCCCAGTTCCAGATAAATCTTCACCCTTTGCATTGCCAGCATCGTAGGCCCGGGTGCGATCAACGACAACCGAACTTCATACGCATCCACCTTCGCCATGCTCCCCCGACGTTTAGCCGCGAGGCGAAGACGAGCGCGGGATCGAGCGCTCCCCGTCGGGTCGCGAAACACCTTGCCGAAATCCGGACAACGAAACTACGATAGAATGCCACCCATGACATCGACCAAACACACACCTACCGGATCGCCGATCCTTGCGGTCGGCTTTGGCGCCACCGTGGCCATGTGGACCGTGGGGTATGTTTGTCATCTGCCATTAGTGAGCGCGCCGCCATGGGCCACGTTGATTGGCTCGGTGATCTGCGTGCTGGCCGGGGGATGGGTGTTTGGCCGGTATGCCCAACGTGGTGTGGGCGCGGCGGTGGGTACGGCGCTGCTCGCAGCACTCGTCAATCTGTTGGTGCTCGGCAGTCTGCTGCAGGACAGCGAAGCCAATCTGCCTTCTCCCGCGATCTGGCTGCCTGGTTTTGCCGCGGCCATGGTCGTGCTGTTTATGATCGGCCGGGTGATCGCCAAACCGAAATCAACCGATGTGAATTGGCGATTCATTCTCGCGGTGGTCGCGGTGGCGGCGACGGGTTTGCTCATCGTGGCGGGCGGATTGGTCACTGGTTATGACGCGGGACTCAGCGTGCCGGATTGGCCGCAGTCGTTCCAGGCGAACATGTTTTTGTATCCACTGAGTCGAATGACCGGTGCGATCTATTACGAACACGCGCATCGCCTGTTCGGATCGCTCGTGGGATTGACCACCATCGTGTTGGCTGTCGCGTTGTGGCGGATGGACAGCAGGCCCCGCTGGAAACTGCTGCTGGTGGTGGCGGTGGTAGCGGTGATTGTGCAGGGCATCATGGGCGGCGTGCGCGTGACGGCTGCGGAAACCGGTGAAACAGGCGTCGCTTACGCCACCCAGGAACATGAGAACGCGCTCAGCACCGCCCTGCGGGTCGCGCACGGTGTGTTTGGTCAGATTTTTCTCGGATTATTGACTGGTATCACCATGCTGACCATGCGGTCATTCGCCAACCCGCCACGTGATGTGGTGCAAACCGTTTCGCCGGGCGACCGCACCCTCGCCATCGTGTTGATCCTCGGCCTGATCCTTCAACTGGCGATCGGCGCCATCCTGCGGCACGTCGATCAACTGTTGCTGGTGCACATCAGCTTTGCTTCGGTGGTGTTGATGCTGGCGATTGCGGCGGGTGTGCGCGCATGGGGTGTTTACGGGCAGCGCAATCCCGTGATGCACAAGTTGGGGCTTTGGTTGATGATCACTGTGCTGGTGCAGCTTACGCTCGGCATCGCGGCGCTGGTCGCAATCAATTACACCGATGACCTGAGCATCAACGCCCTGGTCACCACGGCTCACCAGGCAGTGGGCGCGGGACTGCTCTGCCTGGCGGTGGTCTACGCGATGTGGTGCGGGCGACTGGTTACTTCAACCGACCCCAAAATCACCGACGACTCCGCCGCTGCTGCCTGCCTATAGTGCGACACGACATGTCACAGGAGGCAACTGCGCATGCGCTATCGTACGTTTCCGCGAACCGACATCCACGTCAGTGAAATCGGCTTCGGTGTCTGGACCGTCGCCACCGACTGGTGGGGTGTGACCGACCCCGACCTGCGCACAAAATTACTGCACGACGCCTACCACGAGCACGGCATCAACTTCTTCGATACCGCCGACACCTACGGCGACGGCTTCGGCGAAACCATCCTCTGCGATACCCTCAGCGACGTGCGCGACCACATCGTCATCGGCACCAAGTTCGGTTACGACCTGTCGGACAACACCGGCCGATCCGGCCACCGTGAGCGTGCCCACAACTGGTCGCCCGACTTCATCCGCCAGGCATGCGAAACATCGCTCCAGCGTCTCGGCACCGACCGCATCGATATCTATCAACTTCACAACCCGCGCGTCGATGCAATCACCGATGGTGACCTGCTGCGCACTCTGGAAAACCTGCAAACCAGCGGCAAGGTGCGGGCGATCGGCGTGGCGCTTGGCCCCGCGCTCAACGAACGGCAGATCGACGAAGGCGTCACCGCAAGCGAGCGCGGCTTCCACAGCGTGCAGATCATCTACAACCTGCTCGAACAGATGCTCGGCCCCGACAACTTCCGTGCCGCCAGCGAACACCAAAGCGGCGTCATGGTGCGGGTGCCCCATTCATCCGGTTTGCTCGAAGGCAATCTTACCCCCGACACCACGTTTCCCAAGTGGGACCACCGCTCGCATCGTCCAGCAGAGTGGTTGACCGAAGGTTTGGCGAAGGTTGATCAACTCGATTTTCTGACGGCCGACGACTCGCGCACCATCGCGCAGGCCGCCCTGCAATTCATCCTGCGCGAGCCAACCATCATGTCCGCTCTACCCAACATTTACGATGCAGAACAGTTAGCCGAATTCTCGCAAACCTGCGATAAGCCTGACCTGACGGACGAGCAGATCGACCGCATCAACGCGCTTTACCAGAACAACTTCGGCCTAAGCGCCGAACCTGTTTGATCAACGCACACCCATGTCCAACACCACTGCCCCATTGCCGGTCACGCTGGACGATCCAATCAACAGCCGCATCTGCGCGGTCAGTGAAGATCGCATCGCCGGCTTTCATCGCCAACCGTTTGACGAAATCGCCCAGCGCACGGAACTGGATGTGGACACGGTGACCGCGCGCATCCGCGCCATGCAACAGGCGGGCACCATTCGTCGCGTGCGACAGACACTGCTGGCAACAAACCTGGCCCAAGGCGCGCTGGTGGCATGGCGCATCGATCCGGGCAAACTCGACAGCGCTTTCGACTGGATGCACCAGCACGACCCGTTCACCGGGCACGTGGTCAATCGTTCGACCGACCGAGAATGCGCCGGCGGCGCGTTTCGTTTGTGGACCACCGTGAAAGCGCCGCAGGGGTTTTCCATCACCAAGCACTGCGCGTACCTGCAAGACCGCATCGGTGCGGATGAACACCACATCATGCCGGCCAAGCGATTGTTCAAACTCGGCGTGGGGCATGTGCGGCGGCGATCGCTCGAACCCGGTGCACGCGTCGATGGCCCCGTCGATGCAACCGAGCCGAAGTTGATCCAACTGAATGGTGAGCAGTGGCGCGTACTGGTG